>JBFYZJ010000342.1:0-12109 GCA_041309565.1 Candidatus Krumholzibacteriota bacterium | reverse complement strand
AGAAATATGCCGATGACACTCGCAGAAAGGAAACGCCGCAAGGCGATTCAAATCTCGAGGCGGGAACTCTTAAAAGCGCTCCAGTCAATCCGCCGCTTCAGGAAATACTTCAAGGGTGTCGGAACGATCGCGAAGGTGGATCCCGGATTCCCGCCGCCTTTCCCCAGCGTTCCCTGCGGCCCGATTGTCAGGAAGGTGCCGAAAACCAAGCCGCTAACGAAGAAGATATTCGGCGCGAGCATGGATAGGATGGAAGTGATGCTGGAGAACCACATCAGAGTGCTCGACAAAATGCTTCCGCGGTAGCGAACGGAGTACATGTCCGGACTCGAGCGGCTCGAAGCGATTTCTCTGATTCTCACGTCGCGGTGCAACATGCGCTGCGGCTACTGCTACCAGAGACCGAAGCGACGGCGGAGCTCCGCATGGAGCGTCGTCCGGCCCGCGCTTGACCTCGTCCTCGAAAACGGCCGCCGCGATTTCGGCATCGCCTTCTGCGGCGGCGAGCCGCTCCTCGAGTTTCCGCTCATGCGTCGCGCGGTCGAATACGTCGAGAAGACGCGCCCGCCGCGAAAGAGCGTCACGTACCACCTGAGCACGAACGGCACGCTGCTCACCGAAGAGATCGCCGGTTTTCTCGAAGAACACGATTTCCGAATGCAGCTGAGCTTCGACGGCGTCTCGGCCGCGCAGGACCTCCGGGGGCGGGGCACCTTCCCCGCCCTCGACCGTCTTCTCGACCGGCTGCGAACAAGGCATGCCGATTTCTACCGGGAGAACGTGCTGATCGCGCTCACGCTCACCCCCCACAACCTCCCGCACCTGGCCGGCTCGGTTTCCTATCTTCTGCGGAAAGGAGCGCGGAGCATCGTGATCGCGCCGAGCATCTCCGCCGACGCCGAGTGGGACCTCAACCGCATCGGCGAGCTCGACGCGGAGTTCGCCCGGCTTTTCAAACGAAGCCTCTCGCACTATCGGAAAACGGGAGAAATCCCCGTCGGGATATTCCGCAGCGGCGGAGATGTCTCCACCGCAAAACGCGGAACGCGGCCTCTGTGCGGGATCGGCCGTCTCAGGAGCATCACCGTCGACGTGGACGGGGAGGTCTGCGGCTGCAGCATGTTCGCCGGCTCGTATACGAGAATCGACTCCCCCGTCCTGCAGCGCCGCTTGGCCGGAATGAGTCTCGGCAGGATCGACGATCCGGGTCTCTTCCGTCGCTATGCCTTGTTCCCCGCCGCAGTGCGGCGGGCGGGGATATTCCATCGCCGGAACCGCAAACGCTCCGCTTACGGCAGGTGCGAGGACTGCAGATACGCCGCACGCTGCTTCGTCTGTCCTGCGAGCATCTGCTTCGTTCCCGGGAATGACGATCCTGACAGGGTCTCAGACTTCTGCTGCGCTTTCAACCGCGTCTCGCTGAAATACCGGAAGCGTTTCTTGCGCGCATAGATTCTCCGGTGCCGGCTCAGATTGACAAATTGTTCTTATTTTGCTACTATTATTGAATGTATCGACGCTCATACATGCGATTCGAGCCATTTAACAGGGAGAGCATGACATGAAAGCAACAGTGTATCTACTCACCGCAGGACTCATGATTGTCGCTTTGATCGGATTCGGAAGCTGCGACAAATCGACGTCGCCGGAGGACGGGAGCCTTTCGGATAATATGCGCACCGAGGCTTCGTACGGCCCGGATACCGCTTACGTCGAAGGCGGAGACGGAGCGTGCGGCGGATACGACTCTCTCGTGCTCGTGACCTCGCCGTGCAACCCGGTCCCGAGCCCGGCGCTCATCGGCGGCGGCAGCGCCGACTCGATCTGCGGCTGCGACCTCGTCGGCGACACGCTGTCCGCGACGGTTCCGCTGACGACGCTGTGCGAAACCGATTCGCTCGGCCGATTCGAGACGACGTTCGTGCTGCCGGAGCTTTTCGCCGATGTCGTCATCGAGCTCGACATCATCGCGGATGACGGGGCGGAGATCTCGGTCAACGGCAGGCTGGTCGCTCAGGTGAGCTTGAACAACGGCGATCCGGCCGCGCCCGTCGTCGTCCGTCACGTTACGATCTCGGGCGACGTGCTGTTCGTCCCCGGCGTCAACGTCCTCACGTTCGACCTCGTGAACACCGGCACCGGCGCCTACGGCCCCGCCGCCGCTCGCGCGGACTCGGCAGACTGCATGTACCTCGAGTTCGACGCCGAGATCGGCTACGTCGAGCTCCCGAATGTCACGATCGACGTGAAGCCGGGAAGCGACGAGAACCCGATCAACTGCGGGAACGAAAACGGCGTCATCCCGGTGGCGATTCTCACGACCGACGGGTTCGACGCGGCGAACGTCGACTGCATGACGGTCCGCTTCGGTCCGGGCCATGCGACCGAGACGCACATGAAATGCCACGTCGAAGACGTGGATTACGACGGCGATCTCGACCTCATGCTCCACTTCAGGGGCGGCGAGGCGGCGATCGCCTGCAGCGACACGTCAGTCACGCTCTGGGGCAAGACGCTCGACGGGTACGACTTCGAGGCGCACGACCATATCCGCATCGTGCCGGGAAAGAAGAAGTAGGGTCCGTCGCCCACATTCACCGGACCGTCTAATCATACTGTCGCGCGGGGGCGAATCGCTCTCGCGCGACAGTCGTTTTCTGGCGGCAATAATCGACTGACAAGTCCAGCAGGCATAAACGACGAGGCCGCCTTCGCCCCAGATCCGCTTTCCCCGACCCGGTGCTCAGGCGGCCTCGCTAGGCGGTTGCTCCGCGGTCCCCTCCGGTGCAACCTCATCCCGCAGCAACAAAAACGTGGTAGGCACTAACACTCACCAACCAAGTGCAAGGCATATGGCATACCAATGGAAAAACCATCGAATCAATCGGCTAATTCATTCAAAATGAGTAAGTTAATCATTAATTGCGATTAGGAATGATTTCAGCTAGTGCGCAGATTCGGCGCACAACCGCGCAAAATATGCGCGGCTGGAGCTTGTGGAGCGGTTCGAGTTTTCCTGATTCAAAGCATGCCGGTCAGGATTCCCGCGGACTCTCGCGATCCGGAATCCTGTATTGCTTGAGCTTGTTCTGTAGCGTTCGCCGGCCTATCCCGAGAGCCTCCGCCGTCTTCGTCCGATTGCCCTCGAACTTCTCGAGCGCGGCGATGATCGCCCGCCGCTCCATGTCCTCCAGCGGACGAACGGTGAGATCCCTATCCTCCGATACGCGATGATGAAGCAGCAGCCGCACATCGTCGGCCTGGATGATGCGGCCCGGCGCCGTGATAGCAAGACGCTCCATGCAGTTCCTGAGCTCCCGCAGGTTTCCCCTCCAGGGATGGCTCTTGAGAACGGCGATGCCGTCTTCGGTCAGAACGGCTTCATGCGCGCCGTTCCCCCGCCCGTAGACCCGCAGGAAGTGTGTCGCGAACTCCGGAATATCTTCGGCGCGTTCTCGAAGGGGCGGCAGGTTGATCGGCATCACGTTGAGACGGTAAAAGAGATCCTCCCTGAAGCGCCCCTCCTCCATCAGCTTCTCGAGCGGCTGATGCGTCGAGGCGATGATCCGCGCCCGGTTGTAGAGCGTCGTCGAGGAGCCCACCTTCCGGTACGAGCCGTCCTCGAGCACACGGAGGATCTTGGCCTGAAGGTCCATGTTGAGGTCGCCGATTTCGTCGAGAAGCAGCGTGCCGCTCCCGGCGGTCTCGAAAAATCCCGCGTGGTCCGCCACCGCACCCGTGAAGGCGCCTTTCGTATGCCCGAACATCTCGCTCTCCATGAGCTCGCGCGGAATCGCCGCGCAGTTGGCGACGACGAACGGCCGGTGCCTCCGCGGCGAGAGTCGATGGATCGCCCGCGCGAGCACCTCCTTGCCGGTGCCGGTCTCCCCGCGCAGCAGCACCGTCGTATCCGAGCCGGCGACGCGCTCCGCGAGATTCATCGCCTCGCTGAGACCGGTCCGTTTCCCGATGATCTCGATGAACGGCTCGTCCGTGGCTCGTCTGAGATAATCGATCTCCGTGCGGAGCTCCATGCTCTCGATAGCGCGTTCGACCAGCATGCCGAGACGCTTGAGATCGAGGGGCTTCGTCACGAACTCGTACGCGCCTTCCTTCATCGCCTCGACCGCCATGTCGATCGTTCCGTGCGCAGTCATCATGATCACGGGGAGGGCGGCGTTGCGCGCCCTGATCTTCCTGAGACCCTCGAGTCCGTTTTGATCGGGGAGATAGATGTCGAGCAGAACGAGATGGAAGCTTTCTTTCTCCAACAGCTCGAGCGCCTCGCGAAGGCTCGACGCCTGGCTGACCCTGTATCCGGCGCTTATCAGACGGTCGGATACGATCATCAGCAGGTTGCCGTCGTCATCGACGACCAGCACATGCGCGACGCTCTCTCGATTGCTCCTCTGCGGCGGCATCATGCTCATCATTCATTCCTCTCACGAGCTGCTTGGAGCACATTGATTGCAAGGATAAGGCCATCCTGCGCTGCTCCGATCAATCGGACTGATGTCCATATAATTCAATTGGTTAAAAAAATATTGCGCCCGTGCAAGGATATTTCCGTCCTGTGATCGAGTCATGGGCGCGCATATTCTGCGCAGTCGGCGCGCCGGTCTAATCGCTCCTCTTTTTCGGAAGCGTCAGCGTGAATCTCGTGCCTTCTTCCGCCGCGCTCGTCAATGAGACCGTGCCGCCGTGAAGCTCGACGAGCTGCTTGACGATGGGGAGACCGAGACCGGCCCCGCGCGGGCCGGCCGTCTCGGACGGCCGCGTATAGAAAGGCTCGAAGACTCTCGACTGCTCCTTTTCCGCTACGCCCGGCCCCCGGTCGACGATCGTCACGCTGATCATGGGATTTCCGCCGGCGCCCCCGTCGGGAGCGTCGTCGATGAGAATGTCGATCCGGCCTCCCCGCGGCGAATAGCGGATGGCGTTCGACATGACGTTGGTGACGATCTGCCACAGCCGCGTTCGGTCCGCCTCTATCGCCGTTTCCTTCGCCTCGACGGTGATCCGCGCCTCCAGGCTCTTTTCCTCGAGAAGCGGTTGAATGAATCGAATGACATGCTCCACTTCGCGTCCGATGTCCAGGGTCTCGATATCGAGACTCAGATGACCGCTCTCGATGCGGGAGAGATCGAGCAGGTTCGAGATCATCTGCTGAAGGTTGTCGCTGCTCTTCAGGATCATCTCGAGATACGTGCGCTGGCGCTCGGAAACGGGACCGGCGAGCTCCTCGAGGACATTCTCCGCGGCTCCCTTGATCGACGCGAGCGGAGTCTTGAGATCGTGGCTGACCATGGAGATGAAATGACTCTTCAGCTCGCTGACCTCTTCTACGTTCTTCTTCTCCGCGAGCTCGGCGATCTTTCGCTCCAGGCTCTCGGCCATCTTATCGAACGATTGAGCGGCCATCGCGATTTCCGACTGCCCCGCGCCCTTCAGCCGGTACGCCATGTCTCCCTGCTCGACCCGCCGGATTCCCTCGAGCAGCCGCGTCAGAGGCCTGACGGTTCGCTGGAAGGAGGAGTACGCCCCCCAGAGGGACAGACCGAGCGGGAGGAGCAGCATCAGAACGATGGGGAAAATGTATACCCACCGCTCCCGTCCCACCGGCATATAGATATGGACACGATACGCGACCCAGCGCGGCGCTCCCGTATTCCAATCGCGGGCTTGCACGATGACGTCGGAGCTGAAGGGGGCAAAATACCATTCGGACCGGGGGAAGCGTCCGCGGTGCGCTTCGGGCCAACTGGGCTCCAATCGCACGTACGGAAGGAACGGCACCATATGCATCTGTTTCTCGATGAGCGCGAGCGTCTCCTTGTCGAGGGGGATGTGGCAGCCGATCCGGGCCTCGACGGTGCGGGTGCGAATGATGCGGAGCGCGCGTATGACGGGCGTGCCGTTGTCGAGGAACAGGCCTTTCTGATCCTCGTCCCCCATCCATGCGGGCGTTCGCGAAAAGAGCTTGTCCTTGCGCGGCGCGCGATAGCTGTACCCGGTGAAGTACCGGTCGGGATCGTTCCGGTCATGCGCCCACAGCGTCAGAAAGGCGGTGGGCAGATCGTAGGTGAACAGAAAATGATCCTCGGCCACGAAGTTGAACCAACCGGTCTCGGGCGGCTGGTTGAGATACCGCTTGCCCGCCTCGTCGAGCAGGTGGGGAAAATCGTAACGCCCGACGTATGATATGGCCAGATTATCGGCCCGACCGGTGAGGTCGTCGATCGCGCCTTGAACGTGCCGGTATTGACTGTCACGCATCAATCCGGCCAGAATGGTGATGATCACCGCAAGGGGGATCAGGCTGACGAGCAGGTAGGATCCGAGCAGCGCGACATCGACTCGTTTGCTCGTGCCGGAGAAGGCGATATTGCGCGCGGCCACGACGAATCCGAGCATACCCGCCGCGTACAAAAGCACCTCCAGAGAGCGACCCGCGAGGGACACGTGCCTCGCCTCGGCTGCTCCGGTCCGGAAGAAGATGATTGCCGCGACGTACGCGGCCGCGAAGAGAGGGATCCACCACGAGGCCAGACGAACGCGCGTGAACGCCGTGCCTCTGGCGCTCAGAAACAGATAGCAAAGTGGCGCAAGGAGAATAACCACGATATCCATCCATCCGGATGCCGATCGGTCGAAATTCTCCATCGCCAGGCGGATCGACAGCCGGGGCTTTCCGGGGGCGTCCAATATCGCGATGTCTCTCGACGGCTGCGTTCGATCGAGCCGCGGGCGAACGCCCGGGGTCGAGAGAAGCGCCGCGCCTCCCCACGCCAGCGTTCTATCCTCGAGGCGAAGATACGCCGAAAATCCCGTTGCATCGGCGACGGCGTCGGGGACATTGCCAAGGAGACTGGAGAACAGAAAAAGCCGGAGCGAGTCCGGCCCCGTGTCGATTCCTCGCGCGCTCTCCTCGATGAAGACGGGCGTTTCCTCGAGCAGAACCGGTTCGGCGGCGCCGCCCGCGCCGACGCCGAGCTCGGCGAGACCGGTCCAGCCGCGGGCGAGCCCGACGCCGATGATGGGATCGCCCGCCGCATCGGTCACGAGAAGGCCCTTGAACCGGTAGTCGAAACGGTAATGATCCGTGATGCGCTCGAGGTGAGGGAGCAAGCCGAGCGGCGTCCTCGTTTCATCCACGATCGATGAATCGAGCCGGACGGCCAGCTCATCCGCCATCCGGCGCACATCCCGCCGCTCGTCGGCCAGGACCCCGCGCGCGACGTCCTCGGCGGAAGCGAGACGGTCTCTCGTTTCCTCGTATCGCCGGATATCGTCGACGAAGAAAGCCGCCCCTGCAGCCAAGGTGGCGAGGACGACGAGGAGCGCGCCGCGGCCCCAACGGCCAACCGCACGCACGGCGGCGCGCTCATGTTCGATCCGCAAATGACGCACGAGCAGGAGCGCCATCAGCACGAGCGCCGCGACGGCGGCGGAATACTTCGGCGCCCATTCCGTGGAAGAGCGATGCAGGCCTTCACGCTGAGCGACCGCGATCCGGATCAGGGGCGGTGACCCCAGATGAAAGGCGAATATCGTCTCGCCGATCTGCCCGACGACGAGCTCTTTCCCGCCCGATCCGTCGAGCTGGGCGAGGGCCATGGTACCCTGGATGGCGTCTTCCACCGTCTCCGGCCAACCGGGCACGAGACTGCCGTCGAACTCGAGACAGTACAGGTGATGGTTATAGCTGCCGACGATGATCTCCGGTTCCTTGTCCCCATCCACGTCGGCCGTGAGCGGCGGGCCGTGCACCGCATCGTATGTTCCCGTCCCCTGCATTCCGTAGATGAAAGCGCCGAGGCGAACCGGCCATCCCGGCAGAAGCCGCCCCACCCTGTCCCAGAGATAGACGTTGCCCATCTTCGTGCCGGCCAGGATCCGATCCATCCCCGGATTCGAGGAATCGCCGGACGATATGAAGTACGGGGACGTGAGGAACCGATCCCCGGGGGACAGCGGATTCGTCCGCCACAGCAGCCTTCCCTCCGTATCGAGCACATGCAGCCCGGAAATGGTCGCGCAGGCAATGAGACGCGGTTCGGCCGCATCGTCGACTGCGAGCCCCAGACCGACATCGTCTCCAATCGAGCGGTGAAATCCGGGGTAGTCGCTCCCGTCCGATCTCCATGCGTACAGCACCGCATCGTCGGACGACAGGTGCAGAATCTCGTCGAATCCGTCTCCGTCCAAGTCAACGCCCTCGGTCGGACGCGTGTCGATGAGCGAGGCGAACGTCTTGCCGGGGATTGTTTTCGGCCACCCGGGATGACTGCTTCCATCGGGCGCGAGGAGATGGATCGTGCCGGACCCGATCGATATGAGGATGCGGCACTCCGCGCCGGGCCCGACGCGGATGAGCCGTGGAGACGACGCCGGCGCGGCGCCCAGATCGATCGGCCATCCGGCAACGGCGCCCCCATCGACGTGCCACTGATAGAGGAATCCGTCGTATGTCGCCGCCACGACCTTGAATCTGCCGTCGCCGTCGACGTCATCCAGCAGCGGCGACCGAACTACCCACGAACCCGTCCGGCGCGGCCATCCGGGGAGCGGCCGCCCGTACCCGTCGAGAAGAAAGACCTGTCCGTCCCTGACACCGACCGCAATCTCGTCCCGGCCGTCGCCGTCGATGTCGGCGATCGCAGGGGCATGCCGCATGGTGTTTCCGAGGATGACCGGCCAGCCGTCGAGCGGCCGCGGCCCCGCGGGAATACGCAGCGGCGCCGTCTCGGCCGCGGCCCCGGCCGCGTGAAGCACGAGCAGAAGAGAGAGGCAACGCAGGTATTTTCTCATGGTCATTGCCCCGCCGCTGGAATGAGGGATAGAGATACCCGCTTCTATTTTACCATGCCGCGCGCATCTTTCGGATAGAAAAAGCCCCGTCACCGCATATTGGACCAAAGTCCCATTGATGCCGCAGGCGGTTTCATACGAGAATGCTCTGATATCGTCGAAGAAGACGAACGCACGCGGGCTTCCGCACACTTGCGATGAGGGGAAGGAGCATATTCAATGCGCCTGTCACGCTCTACGCGTCCGATATGGATCGCGGGGCTCGCAGCCGCGGCGCTCGCGATCGGCACGGCGACGGCGCCGGCGAAAAAGATCGACTACAAGCTCAATGACCTGCCTTGCTGCGGCTACGAGCATATCTCCCCCATCGTTTGGTCGGGAAGAGATCCGCGCATGGCGCTGGAGCGTCTTGCGGCCTACTGCGGGCCGATCCTGTGGTTCTCGCCCGACGAACCTCTCCTGCAGGGGGCCGAAGACACCGGCATCCTCATTCCCGCCGCCTTCCCGTTCGAGGCCAAGCCCGATACGCCGGTCGTCTACTACCGGCTCCGCAACATAGTCCGCACGAGCGACGCGAAGAAGCTGCCCTACAGCACGGCGCTGAACCGCGGCGAATCGCGCCTCGATCTCGCGAACATCAGCACCATTCAGCTGGACTATTTCTTCTATTACCCCTCCGAAGAGGGCTTCGGCGGGCATGCCCATGACGTCGAGGCGCTCGAGCTCACGATCCTCGTCTGGCACCGGCCCCAGTGCACGGAGTGCCCGTACTCGCTCGTCGTCCTCAAGGCCGTCGCCAAGGCGCACGGGGTGCTCTGGTACGACAACACCCTCATGATGGATCCGGACACCCGGTTCCCGCTCACGATTCTCGTCGAGGAGGGCAAGCACGCGAGCTGCACCGACAAGAACGGCGACGGCTACTACACTCCCGGCTACGACGTTAATCAGCGCGTTAACGACGCCTGGGGCGTCCGGGACATCATCCGCGGAGGCGGGCTCTTCAGCGGCGGCTTCGAATCGTGGTTCGCCAAGGTTCGCGAGCCCAAGGACCGTGTAATCCCGCCGCTGCCCGCGGACAGCCCGAACCGCACATGGCTCGCGCGCGAAGCTCGACAGGCAGGCGGCCTCGCGGTCTACGAGCTGCGTCCCTTCCCGCGTCCGGAGCTCGCGGCCTCCGACCCGCACCTCGTGCCGTTTATCGCCGACAAGGGATCGCCGGATTGGCCGACGATCGAGACCCCCCCGCCCATCATAGACATGCGCCGGACGCTCTACGACGATTCGTTCGCCAAATCCCTGTCCCTCTCCGCGCGAATGGACGGGGATTTGGGAGTCTCGTTGATCTTCCCGCTGTTCATCGTCAAGAACTTCAACGAGCCTCTCGCGGGCGGCTGGCTGGTGAATCGAGTCTATGTGAAGGACCGTCGTCTGCGCGACCTCGGCTACAACATCCTCTACACGCACTCGGCGTCGCGCTGGATCGACGGCTATTTCTCGCTGGGGGTCGAGCGGGACGAGGAGGATGACGGGCAGAGTCAGTTGTACTGGTGCGCCGAGTCCGGGTTCAAGTTCAGGGCGAACATCAAGCATTCTCCCTTGCGTTTCCTCTCTCCGATCACCGATTTTTGGGGTATACGGATCGGCACGAAGGTCGACGGGCTCCTGCCCGTCACACAGGTGGGTCTCGTCATAGAGGTGGGAACGGGGGCATTCTGAAATGGAGGCGGCAATGAACTCGCGGATACGCGCCACGGCGCTTGGCATCGCATTCTTGGTTTTCGCGCTCGCACTCACGTGCGGAGTTCGCGCCGCCTTCGCGGCGAACGACACGGACGAAGGCTGGCGCTTCTCGGTGACACCGTACCTGTGGGTGCCGAAAATCGACGGCACGCTGAACTTCTCCGCCTATCCTCTCGCGGGGAACGAGATCGAGGTGACCATCGATCCGAGCGACTACTTCGAGCATCTCGATCTCCCGCTCATGTTCACGGCCGACGTACACAGGGGACCGTGGTCGCTCGCCACCGATTTCTTCTACGTGAAATTCTCGGGAGAGAATGCGACGGCGACCTCGGTGAGCGGTCCCGGCGGTCAAGTGACAGTGCCGATCGACGCCGGCAGCAGCGTCGAGCTCACCACGACGATATGGTCGCTGGTCGGCGGCCGCGTTCTTCTGCGCGAACACAACGGCACGCTGGCGTTCGTGTTCGGCGTCCGCTACATGGCCGTGAGCTCATCGTTGGATTGGAGCTTCACCGCCGGGTCGGACCTCGCGCCGCGAACGGGCAGCGTCTCTCAGACGGCGGACCTTTGGGACGGTCTCATCGGGGCACGGGGAGAATGGAGACCGGGCGCCGGCAATTGGATCGTTCCCTTCTACGTCGACTTCGGCACGGGCACGTCCGTCTCGACGTGGAGCGGTTCGGTGGGGGCCGGTTACGCGTTCGGCTGGGGGGACGTGCGGCTCCTGTACCATTACCTGACATACGACGCGGAGGAAGAGGATCTCGTCGAGAAGCTCAGCCTGACCGGCCCCGCTCTCGGCGTGACCTTTCACTTCTGATTGTCCGTCGGGTGAAGCGGGATATCAATCCATCGCCTGCATTCCCCGCGATATGCCGACGAGAATCCAGGCTCCGTCTTTCTTCTCGAAGCAGGCTATCTCGCGCTTCTGCGGCTTGGTGCGGACTCCGCTGCACCGGTAGGCGTTGGAGAATATCACGAGCGCCTGGGTGCACTCGGAATCGAACGCGACCCGGGAGAATGTCAGGTATCCCTGGGCGTCCGGGAAGGCCAGGTCGAAGTTGTCCCAGTCCGGCTCGTCGGCGCCTTGTATCGCGGCGCTTGCTTCCATCCCGGCCGCCGCGATATCCGCGCCCGCCGCGAGCGTCTCGCTCCCGGAAGGATTGCTGAGCAGAATCTGCATGTATTCGTCATTAGACATGAGCCGGTATTCGACGGGGAGGCTGAAATGCTCCTCGAGCCGGCGCGGGGCGCCGCTGTAATTGACGATGAGGGAATCGACCGTCTCGCCCTTGATCTTCGGCCACGTCTCCTTCAAGAAACTCAGCGGCTCGCCCGGGCACGACGATTCGGTGTCGCGCCCGATCAGGATCAGGCTGAACTCCGAGCCGTACTGTTCCTGAATAAGAAGCGACATGATTTCATATTCGCTCGTCCTGCATGACGTATCGCCGGCCATACCGGCGCCGGCTTGCAGAAGCATTACGATAGTGAGAATTGCGAATAGTACCGCTGGCTTATTCTTCCTCATGGTTCCCCCCGTTGGATTGTG
>JBFYZJ010000341.1:0-7936 GCA_041309565.1 Candidatus Krumholzibacteriota bacterium | reverse complement strand
GGCGCCGCTGCCGAAGCCGAAGTCGAGCCGCGCGTTGATCCGCTCCCGCGGGTCGAACAGGAACCGCAGCCCGAATCCCCCGCCGTATTTCAGGCGATCGAAGCTGAACTCGTGGAGGTCGCTCTGCACGTCGCCGGCGCTCGCGAACGCCGCCGCCCCGAACCTCCACGCGATCGGGAAGCGGTATTCGATCTGCGCGGTGATCATGTTGCGGTCGCGGTAGCGGCCCTTGTAGAAGCCGCGCATCGAGTACGAGCCGCCGAGGAGCGCGAGCATCTGAAAGGGCGCCTCGCCGGAGATGAAGACGTCGTAGGTCTGCAGCGCGATCACGTGCGAGCGGAAGAGGCCGCGATAATACATGCGCAGGTCGACGTTCAGCGCCTCGAACGTGTAATCGCTCCCGATGCTCCCGCCGAACGAGACGGCCGAAACCTGATTGTAGAATCCGCGCGCCGGCTGATAGGTGTTGTCGCGCGTGTCGTGCCGCAGGATGACGCCGAGGCCGGACGCGGAGCCGCCCCGGCTCCCCGGAATCGTGCCGCCCTGTAGAACGCCGCGCTCATCGGTCTCGTCGACGGATAGATACTGATATTCGTAGAGCGGGCCGAGGTAGAGGCCGGGCACGATCTGCAACTGCACCGACGTGCTCGATTCGAAATCGTTCGAGCGATAGCGCTCCTCGGCGCTGTCGGGCGTGTCGCTCCCGACGCCCCAGAATTTATCGGGGAATTTGTAATACCCGTAGAAACCGGTGTAATAGTACCGCTCGTTCCGCAGGTAGAGCTCGGGGAGAAGCGCAAGAATCATCTGGTTCAGCTGCGTGTAGGTAGCCGCGATTCTAATGTTCGAGGGGCGGCTCTCGGGGGAGGAGTCGGCGAAGCGGAACGAATAGATGCTTCCGGCCCCGAACGCCACCTTCGTCTCGGGCGTGTAGTACGCGTAGGGAAGGACCACGAAGCTGCTGCGGCGCTGCGGCAGGGAATCCGCCCGCGCGCCGCCGTTCTCGCCGGCACGGACCGCGAATGGGACGGCGCCAAGGCCGAGGCACAGGGCGGCTGCGAGAAGACATGCCGAAACGATCGTCCGTGGCATACTCCGACCATACCATAACACCCGGGCGAACGCCTAGAGGCTGTCGCCCGGGACGGGCCTCGCGCGCCCGCTACGCGCGCCGCCGGGGGCCGGCGGCCGATCGGGCGGCCGATTCCTGTGGTTTGCCGGTTGCGATCCGTGGTATAATTTTTCCGATCGTTTTCCCTCGATATAAAGTCCGTTCCGGCAGAAACCGCCGCTTTGCAGCACGGAGGTGCACCATGCGATTTGCCGTCCTATCGATCGCCGCCGTTCTGGCTCTTTCCCCCGTTTCCGCAGCCGCTCAGTGGGTCGAGAACGGCGTGCAACTCACCACGACCGGCGTCAGCGATTGGGCGCCGAAAACCGTGTCCGACGGGGCGGGCGGTGCCATCGTCGCGTGGTACGACGACAACTACGACATTCTCGTCCAGCGGATCGACCCGTACGGGCGCGCGCTCTGGACGCCGGGAGGCGTCCCCGTCTGCACCGCGAGCAACGGGCGCTGGGAGGCGCGGATCGCCTCCGACGGGGCGGGCGGCGCCATCGTCGCGTGGAAAGATTACCGCAGCGGCAACTTCGACATCTACGCGCAGCGCGTGAACGCGAGCGGGACGCCGCAGTGGACGGCGGACGGCGTCGCCATCTGCACGCACAGCGCCACGCAGAGATTCCACAGCGTCGCGCCCGACGGGGCGGGGGGCGCCATCGTCGCGTGGCAGGACAACCGCAACGGCGACTACGACGTGTACGCGCAGCGCGTGAATGCGAACGGCGTGCCGCAGTGGACGGCGAACGGGGTCCCCGTCTGCGTCGCGGCGTGGGATCAGTTCGAAATCCAGATGCTCCCGAGGAACGCGGGCGGCGTCTTCGTGACATGGTCCGACATGCGCGGCGGCTACCCCGACATCTATTACAACGTCCTCGACGCGGGCGGCTCGACTGCTTTCGGCCCTTCGGCGAATGCCCTGGCGACGACCGCGTCCAGCGAGGGCTACGCGCGGATGGCCCCGGACGGGCTCGGAGGCGCCATCGTCGCCTGGAGCGACGGGAGCACCGGCAGCGAGAATATCCTCGCGCAGAGAATCAATGGGGACGGGGCGATGCTGTGGGCCATGGGCGGCATTACCGTGTGCGCGGACCCGGGTGAGCAGCGGGGAGCGCGGATCGTGTCGGACGGCGCATACGGCGCCATCATCTCGTGGACCGACTCCCGGCGCGGCTACGGCGCGTACGACATCTACGCGCAGCGCGTCAACTCGAGCGGCGCCCCGCTCTGGACGACCGACGGCGTGGCCGTTGTCGTGCGCGATTCGGGCATCGACATTTCCGACGTCGTGTCCGACGGGAGGGGCGGCGCCATTCTCGCGTGGTACGACGAACGGTACGGCGAAGCCGACATCTTCTGCCAGCGGATCGACTCGTACGGCGGCACGTACTGGATCTGGGGCGGCGCGCCCGTCTGCGTCATGGATAACGCGCAATACGCGTCGAGCCTTGTCGGCGACGGGGACGCGGGCGCCATCGTCGCATGGTACGACTACCGGAACGGCATGTATGCCGACATCTACGCGCAGCGGATCGAGCGCAACGGCTACTGGGGATATCCGTCGCCGACGATCGCGGACATCCGCGACGTGCCGGGGGATCAGGGCGGCCTCGTGGATATCGCGTGGGACGCGAGCCGCCTCGACGACTGGTATGGCCAGCTGATCGCCTTCTACACGGTCTGGCGGGCGATCGACCACGAGACGGCCCTGGCGCTCGCGAGCGGAGTTCCCGACGGCGCGGCCGCGCTCGCTTTCGCCGCTCGGGGCGCCTTGTTCATCGACGATCCATCGAAGTTCGATCCAGCCTCCAAAGCGCCGGTCATTCGAGTGGAGCGGACCGGCGCCTCGACGTTTTACTGGAAGCTCGTCTCCACCGTGTACGCATACTACCTCGACGCGTACTCCGAGACCGTCGCGACGCTGTTCGATTCGACCGCTGTGAGCGACGAGCATCACTACTTCCAGGTGATCGCGCACTGCACCTATCAGGGGCAGTTCTGGACCTCCCCGCCGGACAGCGGCTGCTCGGTGGACAACCTCGCGCCGGTGCCCCCCGCCGGGCTCGCGGGCGCGCAGGAATACTCCCCCGCGGGGCTCGCGCTCGCGTGGTCTCCCAACACCGAGGCCGATCTCGGCGGCTACGCCGTCTATCGCGGGTCATCCGCGGATTTCGTGCCATCGGAAGCGAACCGCGTGGCGTCCCCGCCCGACACGCTCTGGTTCGACGGGGACTGGCGCTGGGATAGCGGGTATTATTACAAGCTCGCAGCCGTCGATATTCACGGGAACGAGAGCGGCTTCGCGCTGCTGGCGCCCGAGGCGATCACCGACGCGGAGACGCCGCGCTCGCCCGAGGCCGCATATCTGCGGCAGAACTTCCCGAACCCGTTCAATCCGACGACGCGGATCGCCTACGGCCTCGCGTCGCCGTCGAACGTGTCGCTGAGAATCTACGACGCGTCGGGACGCCTCGTGCGGGCGCTCGTCGACGAGCAGCGCGCGGCGGGGAATTACTCCGAGCTCTGGGACGGCCGCGACTCGCGCGGCGCCGCGGTCGCGAGCGGGATCTATTTCTACCGGCTGACGGCGGGTTCGTTCACGCAGACACGCAAGATGGCGCTTCTGAGGTGAAAGAGCTCGGGAGGGATTCGTCGAATGCGCGGGGCCCTGCCGCGGCGGCGGCGCACGCGGCTCACTGCCGGTACACGGCGGCGTTGATGTTCATCCCCGCGCCGACCGACGCGAACATGATGACGTCCCCCGGGCGGATCTCGTGGTTCTGCACCTTGCCCTTGAGGATCATGTCGTAGAGGGTGGGGATCGTGGCCACGGAGCTGTTGCCGAGCTCATGGATGTTCATCGGCATGATCTCGGCCAGGGGCTTTTTGATTTTGCACATGCGCATGAAACGCACGAGGATCGCCTCGTCCATCTTCTCGTTCGCCTGATGGATGACGACCTTCTTGATCTCGTCGGCGGGAACGCCCGATTTATCCAAGGCCGCCTTCATGGCGGCGGGCACGTTCACCAGCGAATACTCGTAGATCTTATGACCGTCCATCTTGAGGTAGCGGATGCGGGGATCGGCGCCCGGCATGTTCGACTTGCCGAGATAAAGGTAGTGCAGCTCCTCCTGCGAATGGGACATCACGGCGGAGGAGAGAATGCCCCGCCGCTCGTCGGACTCGACCCCCTCGACGACGGTCGCCCCCGCCCCGTCGGCGAAGATCATGGAGTCGCGATCGTGCTTGTCGATGACCCGCGAGAGGGTTTCGACGCCGATCACGAGGCATCGCTTGGCCAATCCCGATTTGATATAGGAATCGGCCTGTATGAGCCCCTGCAGCCAGCCGGGGCACCCGAAGAGGACGTCATAGGGAACGCACGACGGATTCTTGATGCCGAGGTGATGCTTCACCCGGGAAGCGATGCTCGGAACGACATCCGTCTGGATGGTGTTCTTGACGATGTCGCCGAAGTTGTGGGCGACGATGATCTGATCGATCGTCTCGCGATCGATCTTCGCGTCGACGACCGCCGTCTCCGCGGCCTTGAAGGCGAGATCCGAGGAGCGCATCTCGTCCGGGGCGTAGCGCCGCTCCGCGATTCCGGTGATATCCTTGAATTTGCTGATCACCTCGCGCACGAAGATCGCGATCGCGGACTCGTCCTTGTCGAAGAACGTGTGGCGGACGAACGCCTCGTTGGCGACCCGTACGTCGGGGATATAGCTTCCGGTCCCGGTGATGACCGTATTGAGAAACTTCATCGGAAGAAAGTCCCGCTGCTATAAAGACATCTGTCTAAAAACTCGGCGAACGACCTGATGCCCATTTTGTACACGATTTTCAGCGTCAAGTCAATATGCGGCGTGTTTTTTGATTTAGCCCGGATCGCCCTGTCCCCCGATCCTTGACGGGGGGCCGCAATCCCGTTATTTTAATAGTGGTCCCCACTTGAACCGGGTTTTCGATCCAGTGAGAGCGGCAGAGCCACGCGCTTCCATGAGGGGGGTAATCCAATGAAATCGACACGAGCGCTCGCAGGCGCATTCCTGCTCCTCGTTCTCGCGGGCTGCGGCAGCGACGAAGCTCCGCTTCAGCCCCCCGTCGTTCCCCCCGCCGCCTACGGCTGGGAGCCGGTGCACGCCGGGCTGACCTTGACCGGCATATGGGGAAGCTCGGGAAGCGACGTGTTCGTGGTGGGCTTCGACGGCACGATCCTCCATTACGACGGGAGCGCCTGGAGCCAGATAGCCGGCGGGGCCGGTGAGCATCTTACGGGCGTATGGGGGGCCTCGGCGAGCGACGTGTTTGCGGTGGGCGCCGACGGCACGATCCTCCACTACGACGGGACCGAATGGAGCCGGATGGCGAGCGGGACGACCATGGATCTCCTCGGCGTGTCGGGGAGCTCGGCGAGTGACGTCTTCGCCGTGGGCTACGGCGGCTTGATCCTGCACTATGACGGCGTCGCGTGGAGCCCGATGAGAAGCCTGACGACCAAGTCCTTCTACGGGGTGTGGGCGAGCTGGGCGTGCGACGTCTTCGCCGTCGGCCCGTACGGCACGATCCTGCATTACGACGGGACCGAATGGAGCGACATGACGACCGGGACAGGCGAGTATCTTATGGGGGTGTGGGGGATTTCGGGGAAGCGCGTGTATGCGGTAGGCTCCGCCGGCACGATCCTCCATTACGATTACGACGGAACCGAGTGGAGCGAGATGGCGAGCGGGACGACCGAGCACCTGCTGAGCGCTTGGGGGAGCTCGGAGGACGACGTCTTCGCCGTGGGCAGCGCGGGAACGATCCTCCACTACGACGGGAGCGCCTGGAGCGAGATGACGAGCGGAACGTCCGGGCAGTTCCGGGCGATCTGGGGGACCTCCGGGAGCGACGTCTTCGCCGCGAGCGCGCTTGGCCTGATCGAGCATTTCGACGGCGACGCGTGGCGGGAGACGCTCTGCCGGCCGAACGTCGACCTCACCGGATTGTGGGGGAGCTCGGCGGGGGACGTCTTCGCCGTGGGCATCGGCGGGACGATTCTTCACAACGACGGGGTCGCCTGGAGCGCCATGGCGAGCGGGACGACCGAGCACCTGTACGGCGTATGGGGGAGCTCGGAGAACGACGTCTTCGCCGTGGGCGATAACGGAACGGTTCTCCACTATAACGGGGACGCCTGGAGCACGATGAAGGGGGGTACGGGCGAGTACCTTCTCGATGTGTGGGGAAGCTCGGGGAGCGACGTATTCGTCGTGGGGTGGCCGCTTCTGATCTGGCATTACGACGGAAGCGGCTGGAGCGAGGTCACGAGATCGCCGACGGGCTACTTCGAAGCGGTGTGGGGAAGCTCGGAGAGCGACGTATTCGTCGTGGGCTGGGGCATGATCCGGCACTACGACGGGAGCGACTGGAGCGAGATGCCCGGCGGGACGGGCGAGTATCTCGTGAGCGTGTGGGGAAGCTCGGGGACCGACGTCTTCGCCGCGGCGTGGGACGGCACGATCCTGCATTATAACGGGATCGACTGGAGCCCGATGGATTGCGAGCCGCCCGCCGGACTCTCTTGCGTGTGGGGAAGCTCGGGGACCGATGTTTTCGCGGCCGGAGCGGCGGGCACGATCATGCACTACGACGGGAGCGCCTGGAGCGCAATGGCGAGCGGCACTCCCAAGAACCTCTACTGCGTATGGGGATCCTCGGGGAAAGACGTGTACGCCGCCGGAAAAGCCGGCACGATCCTCCACTACGGCCCGTGACGGCCGGGGCGCTACCTCCGGCGGAGCCTCCAATAGGGGCGCCGGCGCCGTTGATTTCAGATCGCCGTTGTGATATAATAGCCGCTAGCTCAAGCGAAAACGCAGCTTAGCAAGGACAGCGGCAGCGCCATTTCCAGACCATTATAACTTCGCGCTGCACAAACAGATGCGCTCTTTAGAGCGCCGGGGGATAATTATCCCCGCAGTTCGGGCATCGTGCCGAAACGAAGGAGGGGCACCGTATGAAATCAGGGATACTGCTCGCAGTCGTGGGTCTGGCGACGATCGTCGCCGTGCTCTGCGCCGTCGACGCCAGCGCCCAGTGGCTCGATGGCTGGATGTTCCGCCGTCCGGTGACGGTCACGAACGGGTGCGTGGACGCGCTCGCCGATTATCAGATCAAGGTGCTGCTCGGAAGCTCGTTCGACTACACGAGGGCTCTCGCCGACGGCGGCGATATCCGTTTCACCCTCGCCGACGGCGAAACGACGGTGCCCTACTGGATCGACGGCTGGAATCCGGGCGCCACGGCCGGATTGTGCTACGTGAAAGTGCCGTCCCTTCCCGCGGGGGCGACGCAGCTCTTTCTCTACTACGGCAAGGCCGACGCCGCATCGGCGTCGAGCGGGATCGGAACCTTCGACATCTACGACGGCTTCGAGGACTACGCGGTCGGCTCCGTTCCCACGAGGGGCAATCTCAATCCCGGCGAATGGGCGCGCTATCCGGGGAATCCGGTGCTCGTGCCGGGCGCCTCGGGCGCATGGGACGATCACGGGGCGACCTTCGCGAGCGTCATCTACGACGACGCGGCCGGCGAATACCGCATGTACTACCACGGCTTCTCGTTCACCGGCGTGCACCAGATCGGGCTCGCAACGAGCCCGGACGGCAAGGCCTGGACGAAATACGCGGGCAACCCGATCGTCACGCCGGGCCCCGCGGCATGGGACGGCAATTCGGTGAGAGTGCCGATGGTGTGGAAGGAAGGACCGACCGATTACCGCATGATCTACACGGGGACCGGGAGCGGCGGCCTGCAGGTGGGCTA
>JBFYZJ010000340.1:0-7791 GCA_041309565.1 Candidatus Krumholzibacteriota bacterium | reverse complement strand
GTCGGCGCCGCCTTCGCGAGGCTCCGGCGCCTCAAGGAGGAGATCGAGGCCGCGCGCATCGCGAACGTCTCGATGGAGCACCTCTCGATGGGGATGACGGACGACTTCGAAATCGCGATCGCCGAGGGCTCGACGATGATCCGGCTCGGGCGCGTGCTCTTTGGCGCGCGTCCGACCGGCTGACAGGAAAATGGACACCGTGCCGGGGGGCGCAGGACCGCGCCGCCTCCGGACGCCGCCGGGCGCGAATATAATGTATTGAAAAGGCGTGAATTATGGGCTATTTTACGAGTGACGGAATTGGTCTTATAATTGCTTCTCTCAACACGGCGACATTCATTACGCTCGTGTACGTGTTCCTGAAGGCGGTTGAGCCACGAAGCCGATTGCTCCACGCACTCGAAAAAATCTACGGGCCGCTCCTCGCTCTCCCGAGAAGGATCCTGCCCGCGTGGAGGTTCGACGTCGCGGCGTTGGTACTCGCCGCCGCTCTGCAGGCCGCAGCGTTCGGCATTAAACATTACCGGCCCTAGCCGGTCCCAGGAGGCAGTCCGATGAGAGTTACGCCGCTCGATATCAAGAAGCAGGAATTCAAGAAGGGCATGCGCGGTCTCGACGCCGAAGAGGTGTACGCGTTCCTCAACACGATCGCCGACGAATACGAGGCAGTGCTCTCCGACAACAAGAATCTGCGCGAGCGGCTCGTCTCCCTCGAGGAGCGCCTCAACGAGTTCAAGGCGATCGAGACCAACCTGCGGAACACGCTCCTCACCGCGGAGAGGCTCACGGCCGAGGCGAAGGAGAACGCGCGCCGCGAGGCGAGCCTCCTCATCCGCGAGGCCGAGGTGGAGGCGGAAAAGTCGTCGGAGATGATCCGCGCCCATGTGAGCCAGCTCCGCCGCGAGGTGCTCGAGCTCAAGAAGAACAAGGACAACTACCTCACGCGTCTCAAGACGCTCCTCGACAGCCATCGAAAGATGCTCGAGGGATTCCAGGAGGATTTCGCGGGCGTCGATCAGGAGATCGAGAAGATCGGCCAGCAGGTCGAGAACGACGCGAAGAAACCGAGCGGGCCTCCCCGCATGAACCGCGACAAGATCACCGAGGAGTTCGGCCAGGCGCCGAAGGACAAGGTCACCTGGGGAGAGGAGCGCCGGCGCGAGGACGAGCCGCGGCCGCAGATGCCGAGGCCCGGATTCGAGACGCACGAGAATCCCAATCAGAAGGCGAAGCCTCCCGAGGATATGAACGCATTCGCCGAGCCGGCGCCGCAGCCGGCCCAGCAGTCGTTCATCGAACCGCTCGGAGCGACGGTCGGAAATGGCCTGGGCGCAGCCGAGGCGCGGGCCTTCACCGCTCAGCCGCAGCAGGTCCAGACGGCTCCGCCGCCGCAGGCGCAGCAGATGCCGCAGGCTCAGGGTGACCCTCCGAGAGCGCAGGACGGCTGGAGGCAGTACGAGGTTCGCCAGCAGCCGACCGACTGGAAGAGCTACGAGATTCAGGGAGAGCGACCGCCGCAGAATCAGCAGGCGGCCCCGCAGGCGAGCGCGCAGCGGCCGGCGCAGCAGCCGCCGCAGCCCGCCGCGCCCCCCCGGGCCGATGATATCGATTTCGAGAACGCTCTCTCGAGCCTGAAAGAAGTCGCGGGCGTGGCGGAAGCGGCGCCTCCGCGCAGGGAGGCCGCGCCGAAGCCGCCGCAGGCGACGCCCCAGGCATCGGCCCGGGCGCAGGCCCAAGCGCCGGCGCCTCCGCAGATGAACGCGAATACGAACGGCAACGTGAATGCCGAAGCGGCGTGGTCAATGGAGGACCTCCGGAAGAACTTGACCAACCTCACGAAGAATGAAGGAAATCAGGGATAGCGGCGCCGGGCGCATCCGGTTCCGCGTCAGGGTGCAACCATCGGCCCCTCGCAGCGAGCTCCTCGGCTGGAACGCAGCCGGGGAGCTTCGTATTAAAGTGGCCGCCCCGCCGCGCGAGGGAGAGGCGAACGAGGCGCTCGTGAAGTTTCTGGCGAAGCGCTTCTCGCTCCCGCGCCGCGAGATCGTCGTGGAGTCGGGGAACAAGTCGAGAACGAAGACGCTCTCCGCGCCCGCCGCGCTCGCGGCGGAGCTTCGAGCGATTCCCGATATTGACTAGGAACGCTGCTTCTCGAGGAGCTTCGCGAGGCGTTCCTCGTAGCGGGGATTCCTCAGCCGCCGGTCCTTGCTCGCCGGGTCGAACGTCAATAGCCTCTTGTATTCCGCAATCGCTCGATCGAGGTCGCCCTTTGCCGCATATGCTCTCGCCAGAACGTCCTGTGCACCCGGCGTATTCATATAGAAGAGATCCGGGCTGGCTGACGGCACCCGCAGCGTGAAATCACGCGTCATGTATCGGATGGCGTCATCCGGCCGTCCCTCCGCGAGAGAAATCTCAGCGTTGAGAATGGCGAGCCAATTCGCCGCGCGCACGCCCTGGGCGGGGGAATCCGAGCGGACGGCGGGCAGCAGCGCTTCGAGCCGTCCCGCCGCCTCGCGCGCCGAGCGCGTGTCGCCCTTCGCCGCATCGATGAGCCCGAGGTAACACTCCCGGTAGGCGACCGCATAGGGAACGCGCCGCATATCGTATCCGGGAACGACATAGCGCTCGCGGAAGTGCTCACGGGCCTCTTCGAGCCGTCCCCATTCGAAAAGCACCGCTCCCTGCGCCTGAAACGCGACCCCCATCATGCCGGTGTTGCCCGTCGAATCGGCCAAGGCGAACGCCCGTCGAGCATCGTCCAAGGCCTCGTCGAAATTACCGAGATACATGCGATACGCCGCTCTCCAGATATGGTCGACGACGAGCTCGCCGGAGAGCTTATCTCCCCGCATGTCCTTTTCGATCCACGAGAGCCCCTCGCGGAAATCGCCGCGCATGCCGCACAGGTAGGCCAGCATGACGGCCGAGCCCAGCAGCGGCTTGAGGGCGAAGGCCTTCTCGTACATCCGAGCCGCCTCGTCGAGTCTTCCCATCCCGAAGTACGCTTCCCCCATCGAGTCGTAGGGATTCGCGTCGCCGGGATAGAGCGCGCTGTATCGCCGGAATATCTCCAGCGCTTTCTCGTAATTCGCCATGTGCAGGTAGGCGTAGGCGAGCTCGTTGAGGGCCGTTCCGAACGCAGGATCGAGCTCGAGGGCGCGCTCCTGGCACGCAATGTCCTCGCGGTTTGATTCTTTCAATCGATGGAGCCTTCCGAGAAAGTGCCATGCGTACTTCTCGCGCGGGTATTTCTCGAGCAGCTCCCGGTATATCCGTATCGCGGCTTCGCGGTCGTCCTCGACCGATGCCGCGTATTGCGCCGCGATCATGAGACGCTCACGCTCCGTCGCCTTTCCGGCGTGGCGAAGCGCTCTCGCGTACGACTTCGCGGCCTCGGTGCCGTTGAAGGCTCTCTCGTGGGTCTTTCCGAGGACGAGATGCGCCATGGCGAACGTCGAATCGATCTCGATGGCCTTCGTGCAGTTCCAGGCCGCCTCTTCGCTGTAGAGTTTCTCGAGCGCGTCTCTCCCCTTGAGGTAATAGGTGTACGCGTCGATCGATGACGTCGTCACGTCGATCACGGGACGCTGCGTTTCCTCGATCTTCCGCTCGGAAAGACCGACGCCGCGGGAGATCCGCCGGCTCAGCTCGTCCACCTGCTCCGGAATGCTCTCGAGGCCCCGGCCGTCGGTCTTCGCGACGGCGAGGCTCCCCTTCGAATCGACGTCGAGCACCTTGATGTCGACGACGAACCGGTTGCCGAGCTTCGTGAAGCTCCCGATGACGATTGCATCGATCTTCTCGCGGCGGCAGATCTCGAAGCCGAGGTCCGCATCGATATCCTCGACGCCCTGCCTGCCCGCCTGCTTGACGAGGTCGCGCAGCCGCTCCCACGTGACGACCTGAAGATATTTCGACTGCTCGAGGCTCGTGATGAGGAGGTTCGGGATCACCTTCTTGAGGTTGTCGTATTGTGCATCCCCCGTCTGATTATCGAAAGTGATGACGGCGACGGGGTGGCGCTCCGTAGAGACGGCGTCGCCGAAGAGCACGGGCCGAAGAAGAACGAAAGCGACAACCGCCGCCGCGGCGGCGAACACGGGGATGAGTACCTTCGCGAGGCGCCTTTCTCGGGGCTTCGCCGGCGCCGCCGTTTCGGCGCCCTTCCTTAGAGCGCGCAGATCGGCGATGAGCTCGTCGGCGTGCTGGTAGCGCTCGGCCGGATTCTTCGCGAGCGCCTTGCCCGCGATCCGTTCGAGCTCCATCGGAACGTTCGACCGCACGGCGGTCAGCGGCTCCGGCGCCTCGTTCAGGATCGAATAGATCACCGCCTGCTCGTAGTCCCCCTTGAACGGTGTCCGGCCGGCGATCATTTCGTAGATGACGGCGCCGAGGGACCAGATGTCGCTGCGGTGGTCGGCCTCCTCGCCGCGCGCCTGCTCGGGGGACATATAGGCCGTCGTCCCGAGGGTCGTTCCCGCTTTCGTGAGCTTGCTCCGTCCCGAGATCTTCGCGAGGCCGAAGTCCATGATCTTCACGAGGCCGCCCGCCTCGATCATGACGTTCGCGGGCTTCACGTCGCGGTGGACGACGCTCTTGCGATGGGCGGCGTCGAGCCCCTGCGCGATCTGGACGGCGATGTCGATCGCATCGTCGATCCTGAGGGGCCCGCGCGCGAGGCGATCCTTCAGGCTATCCCCCTCGACGTATTCCATCGCCATGAAGAGACGCCCGTCCGCCTCGTCGATCTCGTGGATAACGCAGATGTTGGGGTGGCTGAGCGAGGCCGCGGCCTGCGCTTCGTGCAAGAAGCGCGCTTTCTCCTCGGCGCTTTCGATACCGTGCGGGGCGATGAATTTGAGCGCGACGGTGCGCCCGAGCTTCGTGTCCTCCGCGCGGCATACGACACCCATGCCCCCCGCGCCGAGCTCGCCGAGGATCCGGTAGTGGGATATGAAACCGTTTTTCATGAGGACTCTATTCTAGCAACGGCGGGCAAGCCTGTCCATTCTCTTTGTTGTTGCCGGGGACGCCGCAATCGGCTACCCTGACGGCAGTTTCGGCCCATGAACGGGCGGGAAAGGGGGTTCTCGTGGCCGGTCTTGTCGATCGAATCAAGGAAAGCGCTTCGTATATCAAGGGCGTCGACCGCACGAAGCCGTCCTTCGGGATCATCCTCGGGAGCGGCCTCGGGGGGCTCGCGAAGAAGATCAAGGCCAAGGCGACCATACCCTACGAGGACATCCCGAATTTCCCCGTCTCGACCGTGAAGGGGCTCCACGCGGGGAACCTCATCCTCGGCGAGCTCGCGGGGAAGCGGGTCGTCGCGATGGAGGGGAGGGTCCACTATTACGAGGGCTACACCCTCGAGCAGGTCACCTTTCCCATCCGCGTCATGAAGGCGCTCGGCGCCCGCTCGCTCGTCATCACCTCCGCGGTGGGAGGAATGAATCCCGAGCTCAAGCCCGGCGACATCGTCGCCGTGACGGACCACATCAACCTCATGGGAGACAATCCCCTCATCGGTCCGAACGACGAGCGCCTCGGACCCCGCTTTCCGGACATGAGCGAGCCGTACAGCCGCTCGTACCTCAAGCTGATCGAGAAGGTCGCGCGCGACGAGAAGGTCGCGGTCAAGCGCGGCGTGCTCGTCGCCCTCGCCGGGCCGAATCTCGAGACCGCCGCGGAGTACCGTTTCCTCCGCCGCATCGGCGCCGATATCGTCGGCATGTCGATGGTGCCCGAGACGATCGTCGCCGTGCATGGCTCGATGAAGGTGCTCGGCCTCTCCGTCGTCACCGACGAGGCCGATCCCGACAACCTCCAGCCGGTGAACATCGCGAAGATTCTCCTCAACGCCAAACGCGGTGAGGCGAAGCTCACGAAGCTCGTGACCGGGTTCCTGCGGCGCGCGCGGTGATCCCGGCGTCGCCGGATCGAGCCCGCGAGGCCGCCTTGCTTCTTCGAAAGGCCCGCATGAAATCAGATCCGCTCAATCGCGTGATCGTTCCGCTCATCGTGCTCGTCGCCGTGAGCATGGCGATCGTCTTTCTTCTCTCCCGCGTGAGCGGCGGAAAGGAAATCGCCGACGACGTCGCCACGCTCTCCCGCCTGGTCCGCAGCCCCTTCGCGCTCTGGGGCGATTACCGGGAGGCGGGATTCAGCGACACGTGGGGGTCGTTCCCGCCGCTGCTTCCGATGCTCTTCTCCGTGCTCGTCGCTCCGTGGATCGTCGTCGCCGGAACGTTCTGGGGATTTCGCGTCGGCGTCCTCGTCTGGACGATTGTCGCGCTCTTTGCGCTGGATGCGCTCCTCGGGCGCGAGCAGGGCATTCCCGAGTCGCGCCGCCGCGGGCTCCTCTTCCTCTTTGTTTTACTGCCGTCCGTGCTCGGCACGATCGCGCTCATACCGGAGGAGGAGATCTACGTGTCGCTCTTCGCGGCGGCGCTGTATGCGGCCGCGGCGGCGAAACGATGGCGGCCGGTTCCGTTTCTCCTTCTCGCGACCGCTCTCGCGGGCAAGTACTTCCTGCTCGTGCTGGCCGTGCCGCTTGCCGTGTATTCGCCGGCGCCTCGAAGGAATCTCATCGCATGGTGCGCGCTTTGCGGGGGCGCCCTCGCCGCCTACGTTCTCTATCATCGATTCGCGCACGGGCTCCTGCCCATCCTGAGCCACGACGTCGATCCCGGCTCGAGTCTCTCGATCTGGGCGCTGCTCTGGAATCTCGGCGTTCAACCGCCGCTCCGGCTCGTGAGGATTCTGTCGCTTCTCGGCGTCGCCGTCTTCGCGGCGGGCTTTTCCCTGCGATTTAAGAAGGAGGGCCGCCCGCTCGTCTTCGCCTTCGCCGGAACGATCATCGGCACGCTGGCGCTGCTCTCCCTGTCCTACCCCGGCTACATACTCTGGGCGGCGTGCCTTCTCCCCGTCGCCATCGGGCTCATGAAGGAGAAGGTGCACGTGTTCTGGGCGGTCGCTCTGCTGTTTCTTTGGGGGGTAGGGGAGTGGGGCGCCAATCTCTTCCGCGGCGTCGCTCTCGCCCTTGGCGCCGACCGCCCGGCCGGCAAGGAGGTAATCGCTTCCTTCGCCCAGCGCCTGTTCGGGAGCGACTTTCCATTCGCCCTCGCGCATATCGTGCTCCTCTGCCTCGTGCTCGTTGCCGCGGCGGGGCTGCTGCATCTCCTCGCCCGCGCGCCTACTCAGTCTCCTGTCGTTCGGGAACGAACCGCCCGTACAGCGCCGGGATGAAGAAGAGCGTCACGAATGTCGACGAGATGAGCCCGAACACGACGACGATCGCGAGCGGGCGCTGCACCTCCGAACCCATCCCCGTCGCGAAGAGAAGCGGCAGGAGGCCGAGGACGGTCGTGAGCGCGGTGAGCAGCACGGGACGGAGCCGCATGAGCGCGCCGTCGACCACCGCGTCCGCCGTTCCGATCCCGGCCCGGGCGAGATGATCGATGCAGGTGACCAGGATCAGGCCGTTCTGCACGGCGATGCCGAAGAGCGCGATGAATCCGACCGACGCCGGCACTGACAGATACTCTCCGGAGAGATACAATCCGAAGACCCCGCCGATGAGGGCGAGCGGCACGTTCGAGAAGATGAGGAGCGCCGGGCGCAGCCTGCCGAGCGAGAGGCGGAGCAGGAGAAAGATGGCCGCGAGCGCCGCGGGCACGATGAGCGAGAGGCGCCGCATCGCCCGTTGCTGGTTCTCGAACTGTCCTCCGTACTCGATGAAGTATCCCGGCGGCAGTTTGACGCGCTCCCGCACGCGCGCCTCGATATCGG
>JBFYZJ010000339.1:0-7557 GCA_041309565.1 Candidatus Krumholzibacteriota bacterium | reverse complement strand
CATCGACGCGGCGGCGTCCGACGCCCACGTGAAAGGGCTCGTGCTGAAGATCTATCCGTCGGCGGCGGGCGCGGCAAAGTGCGAGGAGATCAAGGCCGCGATCGACCGCTTCCGCGAGGCCGGCAAGCCCGTTCTCGCCTTCGCTCCGGTGCTCGAGGGATACCACTACCTCATCGCCTGCGCCGCGGACTCCATCTTCATGCCCCCCGCCGGCTACGTCATCATTCCGGGACCCTCGTCGAGCGCGATCTTCCTCCGCGGCGCCTTCGACAAGCTCGGCGTCAGTCCGAACATCGACCGGATCGGCGAGTACAAATCGGCCGCGGAGATGTATACCGAGACGCAGCGGACCCCCGAGTCGCGCGCGATGACCGAGCTGCTCCTCGGCGACATCTTCGAGCGGTACGTGGCCGATATCGCGGCCGCGCGCGGCTGCGGCGAGGACGCCGTGCTCGCGTGGATCGACCGCGGGCTGTTCTCCCCCGAGCGCGCCTTCAACGAGGGAATCATCGACGGCGTCCGCTACTGGGACGAGGTGGAGGCGGGATTCGGGATCGAGGACCTGAGCCTCGTCGAATCGGACGAGTATCTCCGCGGCAAGCGCGCCGCCGTGCTCCCCGAGGGTCCGCGCGTGGCCGTGATCCACGCGCAGGGACTCATCACGGGAGGGGAAAGCGGATTCGATCCCCTGTCGGGCCTCACGATGGGCTCCGAAACGGTCATCGAGCAGCTCCGCAAAGCGCGCGAAGACGGCGAGACGAAAGCGGTGATCCTCCGCGTCGACTCGCCGGGAGGGGACGCTTTCGCCGGGGACATGATCTCCCGCGAGGTCGAGCTCACGTCGCAGGTGAAGCCCGTCGTCGTCTCGATGTCGGACGTCGCCGCGTCGGGCGGCTACGAGATCGCCTACCGCGCGGACCATATCGTCGCGCTCCCGACGAGCGTCACCGGCTCGATCGGATCGATCACGGGCAAGCTGAACGCGAAGGGGCTCTACAACAAGCTCGGCGTGACGAAGGACGAGATCGGCACGGGGAAGAATTCCCTCATCAACTCGGACTACCGCGATTACTCCGACGAGGAGTGGGCGCTCATCCGCGAGGAGCACCAGGCGTTCTACCGGGGCTGGATCGAGGATATCGCGCTCTTCCGCGAAATGCCGGCCGACTCGATCGACTCGCTCGGGCGGGGGAGGGTGTGGACGGGAACGCAGGCCGTCGCGAACGGGCTCATCGACGAGACGGGCGGCATGCACGAGGCCGTGTCGGCCGCGTGCGAGCTCGCCGGGATCGAGGATTCGTCCCGCGTCGTGCTCGTGCACTACCCGAAGCGGGTCACGCTCCTCCAGGAGATCCTCTCGCGCAACTTCTTCGAGGACGCCGCCGCGTACGCCGTTCACCGCGCGCTCTCCGGCGATCCCGCGGCGCGGCGGGGGCTCTTTCTCCAACATGTCGGCGGGGTGAAGATCCGTTGAGCGGCTCGTCGTGCGAAACACCGGGAGATTCGCGGCGCGACTCGATCGAGGCCGCCTAAAAGGCGTAGCGGACGTCGATGATGTTGTTGTCGAGATAGGTCGGGACGATGTCCGACTCCGTATAGATATCCACGAAAAATCTGTCCCCGTAATGGAGCGAGAAGCCGAGCGTCACCGAGGCGTCCGTGGCGAATTCGCGATTCCAGTCGGTCGTGTATGCCGCGGGCTCGACGACGGCCGCGGAGGCGGCTCCCGCGAGTCTCGCGCCTCCGGCGCGGGAGACGGCCGCCGGCGGTCGGAAGGTGAACAGTGAGGGGATCGGCCCGGGGGCGGACACCTTGCGCCATTTCCCCCAGAGCGTGACTCCCGAGAAGTACGTGAACCAGGTCGAAGGCTTGAATTCAACCGAGAGCGGAAGGGAGAGAGCGAACGACGTCTCGATCGACTCGAGCCGGACGCGCTGATCGATCTGAACGGCCGATGCTTCCTCGCCGTCCCTGATGGAATAATGGACGAGAGGCTCTTCCTCCGCTCTGATCCGCGCGACGGCTCCGCGGAGCCCGACGTACAGATCGGTCGTCGGATGAATGGAGAAGACCTTGCTGCCCTTGACGTAGCAGTTTCCCTCGAGGAGCGATCCGTCTCCCTCGAGGTTGCCGGTGAGCTTCTCGTCGACATCGGACCACGATCCCCAGCGCAAGCGCTCCTCGCTCGCGGTCCAATCGGTTTCGTACGGGCACGTGGAGATGTTTCCCCCGGCGAGCACGCGGATGCCGCCGTCGAAGGCGTGGCGGAACATCAGCGCGAAGCTCCAGATGTCCCCCTCGCGGGCGTCCGACCAGTAGTACCGATAGTAGCTGTAGCTATCGATCTCGTTCGACGGATAGAACTCCTTGTCGATGTCCAGATCGTATCGCTCCCATCGCCGGTTTGTCCTGTTGAGCGACGCGTTGATCGCGAAATCCGTGCGAGGGCCGTCGTCTCCCCATTTCGCGATACCCGCCTGAAGATCGATTGAGTAGCGCCGTCCGGAATAGGACTGCAATCGCTTCTCGCTGCCCTCGCGTTCGGGAGAGAGGTCGGGGAGCGTGCTGTACTCCTCGTACCAGCGGCTGGTCATTTCCGAGTCGAGATAGCTGTATGCTCGCGCTTGAATCCTCAAACCGAGCGCGGTTCGATCGCCGATCTCGCGAGCGGCCGTGAGGTCGATTTTCGCGAAATCGTTGGTGCGGTCATATGCCTCCTCCCGGAGCTGCATATATAACCCGCCGTTCATTTCGGTCTCGGGATATGAGGTGACGCCTTGCGGCCGGTCGAGCGCCCACTGCGCGAACACCGCCGTCCGCCACGAAGACAGCTTGATCCCCCAGGCGGAGATCTCGTCGACCATCATCGCGTCGCTCGAGGAGCGTCTCCAATCTTCCTGCAAATAGGGCAGGGAGGACTCGAATCCCGGATTCCATCGCCTCGCGAAGCTTGCGGTCGGCCTCTCGGCGAAGAAGGCGTACGCCGGATTGACGCCGATATCGGTGTAGAGATCGGGGATGACGCCGGCGACGTGATCCCCGCCGAGCGCGGATATCCGCGCCGACTGATGCTCGAGGGCGCGCGCGGCGCCCGGGCGCAGCGAGAGCGCGGCGCCGGTTGCGAGCGCCGCGATGACGGCGGGCATGAGGAACGTCATTCTGCGAACATGCATCGGCGTCGAGCCCCCCTGTGCGATTGAACATCGGCATGATACACGCAGCGGGGCGCGCCGTTCAATCGGAAAATGGCCCATCGTGGCGCCGCGCGCGCGGAGATCGCCCCCGTGCCCGCGCAGATAACGTGTTGTGGAATGGACGGCGCTCTGATACGCTCTCATGCGGAATGCGCTTCGGCTCCACCCCGGCGCGCGGAGCGCGGCTCGCAGCGGCTGCCAAAAGGAGAACCGACGTATGAGATCGACGAAGCAGCTTGTATTTCTCCTCGTTGCCATCATCGGATTGTCGTTCATCGCGGGGAATCTGTGCGCGGAAAAGCCGCTCAAGGCTCCCAAGCCCGCATACGTCTCTCCGCCGGAGAGCTACGGCCTCCTGCCCCCCCCGGTCGACGTGCAGTCGCTCCGGCCGTACGCGAAATCGCCTCTCAGCCGGATGGCGCCTCCCCCGTCGTGGGACTGGCGTACGATGAGCGGCGTCACCTCGGTGAAGAACCAGAATCCGTACGGGACGTGCTGGGCCTTCGCGACGATCGGCGATCTCGAGTCGAAGGTGCTCATCAACGAGTCGGCCGCGTACGATTATTCAGAGCTCAACGTCGTCGCCTGCAACGCGGTCGGCACGAACTGCAACGCCGGCGGCAACGCATGGATATCGACGAACTACCTCACGCTCCTCGGCACCGTGGACGAGACGTGCAATCCGTATCCGGGCTCGTGCCCCTACCCGTCATGCGTGAATCCGGCGTGCGCGTTCCGCGACCGCGTCACGGAGTGGCGGATCATCGCGGAGGACGTCACCACGATCAAGAACGCGATCATGACGTACGGCCCCGTCTTCACGGGGATCTACGCGAGCTTCCCGGGCTTCAGCACGTACAACGGGAGCGGCTGCCTCACGTACACGGGCACCGAGGCGCAGAATCACGCGGTGCTCATCGTCGGTTGGGACGACGCGATGTGCGGCGGTCTCGGCGGCTGGATCGCGAAGAACTCGTGGGGCACGGCGTGGGGAGCGGCGGGGTATTTCTACATCCGCTACGGGAGCGCGCGCATCGGCCAGAACGTGTCGGTGATCACGGGCTACAAGGACTACGATGCGTCCGAGAAGATCTACCGCTACGACGAATGGGGATGGTGGAGTTCCGTCGGATACGGCGACGCGGACGACTATGCCCTCGTGGCATTCATGCCGATGGGCGCGCTGCCGGTCGGCGATCTCCTCACGGCGGTGGACCTGTGGGCAGTCTCGGCGCCCACGAGCTACACGATTTCCATCTACGACGATTTCAACGGGAACGCGCCGACGAACCTGATCGCCGGGCCGCTGACCGGAACGGCTACCGAGGCGGGATACTACAGCGTCCCGCTCGCGACGCCCCTCTCCGTCTATACGGGCAACGAGATTTTTATCGTCGTCAGGTTCGCCACGCCGGGATACAACTACCCGGTACCCATCGACGATTCCGGACCGATGGAGACCAACCGAAGCTGGGTGAGCGGCACGGGCGCATCGGGCACGTGGGAAGCGCTCGACGACGGCGGCTACGCGATGGGGGACATCGGCGTCCGCGCGCGCGTCGAGCCGCGCCCCGCGGCGGCGACATGTTCGATGGAGGGAGATCCGACGTTGCGCTACGGGTGGGGGGAGTACGACGGACTCGCGTACAATCAGCCGGGGGCCGATTACGTGAACGTGTGCGCCGGGCAAACCATCACGTATACCCTGGGACCGTGCAACGCCCACGCGACGTGGCTCCCCGCCGGATGCAAGGTGTCCGATACGCTCTGCTTCCACGCGAGTGACGCGAAAGGGTGGGCCATCGCCGCGGATCCGCCGCTCGGCCTGTCGCTGGTGCTCGCTCCGGGCTATCTCTGGTATCAGGAAGTGAGCATCGCGGTTCCCTGCGACGCGGCGATTTCGGAAACGGACACCGTCATCGCGCAGGTCGCCTACACCGCGGTGAACGGCGCCTGCGCGCCCCTGTGCGACGACTGCAACGATCCGAACATCCGCCCGACGACGGGAGTGAAATATTACTCTGCCGACACGCTGATCATCACCGTCGTCGAGGCGCCGCCGTCGCTGCTGGTGTTGCAGGATACGCAGTCGTACGTCGAGCGCGGCCAGACGCAGGCGTACGTTCCCTTCACGCTCTGCAACCAGGACGAATGCGCGCCGTCGACGACGTTCCACTATCTCATCACGAGCGAAGGGCGTATCGGCTCACCGCTCAACACGAGCGGCTCGGTCGGCGTATCCGGCGGGGAGTGCAAGGACGTCTTCGGCATTCTGAACGCGGGGACGACGCTCGCCTGCACGTTCGATACGCTGCGCATCCTCGCCTGGACGACCGGCGATCCCGCGGTCTACGACACGTGCGTGCAGGTCGTCCACGTCCTGGAGCCCCAGCCGGTGCCGCTCTTCACGCCTTCGGTCGTGGCGATCCTCGTCATCGTGCTTCTCGCCATCGCCGCGATTTTCATGTGGAGGCGGATGCGGGGCGGCAAGTGACGCCGCGTGACTGACATGAGCGTGAACGCGATACTCGGAACACCCGGCTGCGAGCTCGAGACGGCTCTTTGCGAGCGTCTCGCCGCGGCGCGGCACTCCGATCCATTCGCCCCGCTCACGATTCTCGTCGGCTCGAGTCTCCTCGGCGCCTTTTTGCGCAGATCGCTCGTCCGGCGCGCGGGCGGGCTGTTCAACGTGCGCTTCGTCACCTTCGCCGATCTCGCCGATCTCCTCGCGGACGAACGGGCGGCGAGCGCGGGGGCCGGCGCGCCCCCCTTCGCGGAGCGCGTCGTCATCGGCGAGATCGCGACGGCGGGGGACGTGTCGCCGGGGCTCGCCGAAACGGCGAAGACGAGGGGTTTCGCCGAGACGCTGCTCGCGACCTTCGACGATCTCGCCGAGGCGGGATGCACGGGGGGGACGGCGCGGGAGCTCGTCGCGCGCGGCGCGAGGAGGGAGCGGTCCGGCTCGAAGGCGCGCGAGGTCCTTTCACTTTACGCGCGGTTCAGGGATCGAATCGATTCGCTCGGCGGCGACCGTCACACCCGTTTTCGCGCCGCGCTCTCGGGCCCGCTGCCGGCCTCCATCGGGCAGCGCGTGTTCGCCTACGGCTTCTACGATTTCAACGAAATGCAGCGGCGTCTCCTCGCGCGGATCGCGCGGGAGCGCGAGGTGACGCTCTTCATGCCGTGGGGAGCGGGGGAGGCGTTCCGGTTCGCCGCGCGGGGGCGCGCGGCGCTCGAGCGCGCCGGTTTCGGGCCATTCTCCCCGGCGGACTCCCCGGCCGGCTCCGCGGGAAAGCCGGCGCTCAAACTCCTGAATGCGCCGGGGGAAGAGGAGGAGGTTCGGGAGATCGCCCGGAGAATCCTCGCCCTCGCGCGCACGGGCGTCCGGTTCGGCGATGTCGCGGTCATACTCCCCTCGGTCGCCGCGTACGCGCCGCTGTGCCGGGAAGTCTTCCGGGAAGCGGGTATCCCGTGCTCGATGCATTCGGGGCTTCCGGCGGATGCCGGACCGGCGGTGAAAGGCGCGCTCGGGCTTCTCGAAATCCTCCGCGGCGCGACGGAGCGCCGCGATATCGTCGAGTTCCTCGTTTCGGCGCCGCTCCGCCCGCCGACGGCCGGGCGGACGCGCTGCGACCGTTTCTCTCTCTGGGCGCGGCTGAGCGCCGATGCGGGGATCGTCGGCGAACGGGGCTGGATCGAGGAGAGCGCCGCGCTCGTGGAGCGGCTGCGTCTCTTGCACGAGCGAGGGGAAGGGAGCGGCGAAGCGCTCGCGGCCGCCCTCGAGGCGGACGCCGTTATCGGGACGATCGTCCGCGCCGGCGAGGCGCTGCGCGCCGAGTCCTCGTGGCGGCGGCTCGCCGACGGCTTTTCGTCCCTCGCGCGGGAGCTTTTTCCGGAAGCGCCGGATCTCGAGGAAGCGCGCGCGGCGATCGCGCGCCTCGCCTCGCTCGATCGCCTCGGTTCTCCCGCATCGTTCGACGAGTTCTCCCGGATCGCGGAAGCCTCGCTCGCCGATGCCGCCGGCGCTGCGGGACGGGGAGGCGACGGGATTCATGTTCTCTCGCTCGTTCAGGCGCGCGGCCTCGGATTCGAGGCGGTCTTCATCCCGGGGCTCGCCGAGCGGATCTTCCCCGCGGCGGCGCGCCAGGATCCGTTCCTCGGCGACCGGGAGCGGCGGGAGCTCAACGCGCTGTCGAGCGGCGAGATCGCGCTCGGCGAGAAGGCGGAGCGCTTGAGCGAAGAGGCGCTCCTCTTCGAGCTCGCCCGCGCGTCGGCGCGCGCGACGCTCGTCTGCAGCTATCCGAGATTCGAGGGGGGGACCGGCAGGGAACGCATCCCGTCATCGTTCCTCCGGTTCGTAGAT
>JBFYZJ010000338.1:0-2680 GCA_041309565.1 Candidatus Krumholzibacteriota bacterium | reverse complement strand
CGGTGCGCGAGGCGGCGCTCCTCGTCATCAGGGCGTCGGTCGTGGGGAAGGGGGGAGAGACCTACATCCTCGATATGGGGGAGCCGCTCAACATCCTCGAGGTAGCCGAGGATCTCATCATCCTCGCCGGATACGAGCCCGAAACGGAAATCCCGATCGTCATCACCGGGCTCCGTGAAGGGGAGAAGCTGCACGAACGGCTCGTCGCGCGAGACGAGAAGCTCCAGCCGCTCGGCGAGGAGAAGATCCTCCTCGCCCGGCCCGCCGATCCGCTGCCCGACGGGATCGAGGAAGGGATCGAGAAGCTCATCGCGGTGGCGAGAAAGGGCCGGCAGGAAAAGGTGCTCCAGTGTCTCGCCGCGCTCATCCCCGGATTCGGCGAGCCTGACGAGGATCCGGACGGCCCTGACGGGACGCACGCGGAGCGAGGAGCCGGTGAAGGCTGATTTCGAACATCGTCCCGACCGCGAGGAGATCGACCGGTTCGTCGGATCCATCCCCGGCGCGACTTTCTTCCATACATCCGCGTGGCTCGATTCCCTGGAGGGGGCGTTCGGCGGCTTCAGGGCTTCCTGGCTCACCGTGCGCGAGGGAGGCGGGCTCGTCGGCGTCATGCCGGCGGTGCGCATCGCCCGCGGACCGTTCTGGCTGCTCTGGTCGCTCCCGTTCGGAACCTACGGCGGGCCCCTGGCGCGGGACGGCCGCGCGCGCGAAGCGCTCCTCGACGGTTTTCTCCGCGTCGCCCGCTCCCCCCGCTGTCTCGAGGCCGGAGCGGTGCTCTTCGGCGCCGAACCGCCGTCGCCCGTTCCCCGGGGGGCCGCCGTCGCCATGGAGGAATGCAGGCTCGTGTCGCTCGAGCGCGGATTCGACGAGGTGTGGAACACGGGCTGGAGCAGCAAGCGCCGGCAGCTCGCGCGGCGAGGCCTCGAAGCCGGGGTCGTCACGCGGGGCCTCGAATCGGCGGAAGAGGTGCGCCGGTTCCACGCGATCTACGCGCGCGAGTCTCGCGCGTGGGGTGGCGTCCATCCCTATCCCGAGCGGCTCTTCCTCGAGCTCTTCGCCCGGCGGGGCGCGGAAGTCGTGTTCTGGGGCGCGTTCCTCGGCGCGGATCTTCTCGGCGGACACATCGATTTCTATCGCGGCGAGATGGCGCAGGCGTGGCAGGGGGGAATGACGGAGCGGGCCCGCGAGTTCGAAACGGGGACGATTCTCATCAAGAGCGCCATGGAAGAGGCCTGCCGGCGGGGCTGCCGCGTTTTCAACCTCGGATCGAGCGGCGGGAACCGGGGCATTCTCTTTTTCAAGGAGTCTCTCGGCGGGCGCGAGCACCGCTATGCGATCGTCACGACGCGGAAGCCGTGGTGGGCGATCGCGCGGGGAAGGAGCGCGACGTGACCCGCTCGAAGATCGCCGAGAACACCATCTTTCTCACGGCGAGCGGCGCGGCGAGCGTCATCTTCACACTCGTCCAGCTCTCGATCCTGAGCCGTTTCCTCAGCGGCGACGATTTCGGGCTCTTCTTGGCGCTCAGGGGATTCTCCCTCCTTCTCGGCACCGTGATCCTGCTCGGCCTCCCGCAGGTCCTCGTGCGATTCTTTCCAACCTACGAGGCGAGGGGGGAGTCGCGGCGCGCGCTCGCGCTCTTCTTTCTCTCGAGCGCGGTCGTCGTCGTGCTCGGCGCGGCGCTCTATTATTCGGCGGGAAGGTGGGAGCGGCTCATGCCGTCCGGGCTTCACGGCCTCATCTCGTCGCGTTCGCTCCTGGCGTGGCTCACGCTCTCCTCGGTGACGCTCGCTCTGAAGATGCTCCTCTACGGCGGATTCAGCGGATTCCGCGAGATGCGGCTCCAGATGCTCCTCGAGGTCGCCTACCTCGCCGTTTTCACCGCGTACATGGTCGCCGCGCGGGGGAGCCTCACCGTGGAGCTTCTCTTCGCGGCGATGTTCGTGCTCAATCTCGGCGTGTTCGCGGCGGGGATCCCGCTGCTCGTGAGGCGCTCCCGGGCGCGCGCCCGGCCGGCGGCATCGGCGGCCGAAGGGGTCGTCGTGCCCGCCTTCCTCTCGTACTGGACCGGCTCCGTCTGTCTCAGCGTCGTCGCGCTCGCGTTCACCGACGTCGACCGTTTCGTCATGTCATCGGTGCTTCCGATGACGGCGATTTCGCTCTTCCACGTCGCCTCGCGCGTCGACGTTCTCCTGAAGCGGTTCCTCGGCCTCCCGATCCTCGCCGCGCAGCCGGAGATCACGCGGGTGTACGAAGAGGGGAGATGGGGGGACATCGCCGGGCGGATCGGGCTGTTCACGAAGGGGCTCGTCGCGGCATCGCTTCTCTGCACGGCGCTCTTCGCCGTGATCGGCCGCGACGTGATCGTGCTGCTCTCGGGCGCTTCGTACGCCGGCTCCTACCGCATTCTGCTCATCCTGCTCCCGACCGTGCCGCTCGCGGCCGTGGCGGCGCCCCTGGTGGCGACGATGCGTTCGCTCCATTTCATGAAATGGGCGGTGCTCTGCGACTTTCTCTGGATGGCGGGCTACTTCGGGACGTTTTTCCTGTTCGTCTCGGCGATGGGCGTCGAAGGCATGGCGGTCTCCCAGGTGCTCGCGTCGATCGTCCAGATGACGGCCGCCATTCTGCTCGCGAGGCGCGGCGGTTTCTTCGGCGGCGTCGGCGCGCTGATCGG
>JBFYZJ010000337.1:0-9484 GCA_041309565.1 Candidatus Krumholzibacteriota bacterium | reverse complement strand
GCTCTTCCGATCTACTGGTTGCGCGTCCGCTCGATGTGGTACGGCCGGCGTTCGAGGTAATCGATGATCCGTTCGTCGATGCTCCCGCCGCCGTTGTACCGGACGTCGATGATGATCGCGTCCTTGTAGCGGTACTTCTCGAACTTCTCGCGGAATTCGTTCAGCCCGCCGGTCTGCATGTCGACGAGGTGCATGTAGCCGACACGTCCGGCGCTCTTCTCGTCCACGAACTTCTCGTTGCGCCAGGCCCAATCGCCGTACTGGAGCTTCGCGTCGTAGAACAGCGGCATGAGGGTCGTCTCGATCGCGCCTTTCATCTCCGGCTTCGAGTTCGTCGTGATGGTGATCTTGTTCGCCGTCTTGTCGACGAGATACCGGTGGAAGTTCTCGAAGGGCTTGATCTCACGCCCGTCGATCGCGAGGAGGTAATCCCCCTCCTTCACCTTCACGTAGTCGTTCTCGAGCGGAGAGCGGTCCGTCGCCGAGACCGAAGCCTTGGTGCCGTGATAGATCCTCACGATGCGCGGATAGCCGGTCTTCGCGTCCAGCTCGACCTTGGCGCCGAGATGCGCGAACGAGGCCACGGGGGGCGTCTCTTCGTCCCCGCCGCTCGCTCCCTGATGCGACGCGTTGAGCTCGCCGACCATCTCGTTGAGGAGGATATTGAGCTCGCTCCGCGTCTGCACGTAGGGGAGCAGGCTCCCGTAGTATTCCTTGACCCCGTCCCAATCGACGCCGTGGAGCTTCGGATCGTAGAAGAGATATTTCACCATGCGCCACGATTCGTTGAAGATCTGACGCCACTCGGCCTTGCGGTCGAGCCGCATTCGCGTGCGCTTCGCGAAATCGTATTTCTCCTTCGTCTCTTCGCCGTCGGCGTCCCCCTTCTTCGCGGCCGGCGCCTTGCTTCCGACCTTCACGAAGTTGAACGAGCTCCCGTCGAAGGTGACGAGCTTCTCCTTGTTCGCCGCGATGCCGTACGTGACAAGCGACGAGGCGATCTTCTCGCTCTTCACCTTCTTGATGTTGAACATGTAGAGGTCGTAGCTGGGCCTGAACATCATGAGCCGCGCGCCCTGCACGAGGTAGTAGTAATACTCTTCCGTCGCCTGGATGTTGTGCAGGCCGAGGCCCGCCGCTTTCGGAATGCGCCGGATGCGGTCCTCGATGTTCGTGAAGTCGATCTTCACCTCGACCTTCGGCTTCTCCTTCTTCGCCGCCGCCGGACCCTTCTTGCCCTTCTTGGGTCCTTTCCCGTCCTCTTCGGCCGTCTCCTCGTCGTCGGCGTCATCGTCTTCGTCCTCTTCGACAACGCCCGTTTCCTCGTCGTCCTTGAACTCGAACGGCGCCTCGCTCTCGGGGAGCAGGCTCAGGCGACAGAATGCCGGCGAATCGCTGATGCGCGCCGACATGAGGAGCAGGTACTTGCCGTCCGGCGTGAAGACCGGCTCCCAGTCGTCGCCGAGATCGGTCGTGATCTGATGATTCTCCCCCGTCTTCACGTTGTAGATGAAGATGTCGCGGTTGCGGTTGCGCGCCGAGAAATCGTACGCGATCCACGCGCCGTCCGGCGCCCACGAGTAGTTCTCGATCTCGCGATGCTCGTTCTTGGCGACGAGCTTCGGGTCGCCCCCCTTCGCGTCGAGCAGGTAGAGCGCGTTCTCCTCGGTCGTGAAGAGCATCTTGTCGCTCAGGGGAGACCACACGATGTAGTTCTTGAAGTGGCCGCTCGACGTGAGCTTCTTCTCCGGCTCCTTGCCCATCTGGTCGACGAGATAGACTTCGTCGTCGCCGCTCTTGTCCGAAACGTAGGCGATCCACTTGCCGTCGGGAGACCAGGACGGGCTCACGTCGCGCGCGTCGGACGACTCGGTGACGTTCCGCACGTCGCCGTGCTCCGCGGGCATCGTGTAGAGGTCCCCCCGCGCCTCGAACACGATCCGCTTGGCCGACGGGGACACGTCGAAGCTGTTGAGGAACTCGGTCGGGCTCTCGTAGCTCACCATGTCGGTCCGCGCGTCGACCGGCGCGGAGACGACGACCTCGCGGTGGTCGCCCGTCGCCGTGTCGAGCACGTAGAGCCGCGCCTCGCGCTCGAAGACGATCTTCTTCCCGTCGGCGCTCATCGAGGGCCACGTGACGCCGCGCTTGTCGAATTTCGTGACCTGCTTCGTTTCCTTCGTGCCGAGATCGTAGTAGAAGATGTTGTTCACGTCGCCCCCGCGGTCGGAGGCGAAATAGATCCGGTCCCCCGTCCACATCGGCCACGTGTCGTTCCCTTCCCACGTGGTAATTCTCGCGAAGGTGTCGGCCTTGAAATCGTAGATCCAGACGTCCTGATTCGCGCTCCCCTTGTAGCGCTTCCACCACCAGAACGAATCGGAGCTGCGGTTATAGGCGAGCTTCGATCCGTCCGGGGACCAGCACGCGAAGCTCCCCTTGCCGACGGGAAGCTCGACGGGGAGCCCCCCCGCCGCCGGCACGCGGAAGAATTTCTTGAAGAAGCGGACGAACGATTCCTGCGCGGAGGAGTAGATGATGTCCTTGCCGTCGCGCGTCCAGCAGACGGGGCTGCCGCCGGCGGCGTGGAAGGTGAGCTGCTTCGCGTCCCCCGTCCCCTCGGACGGCATCACGCAGATGCTGTTCGGGCGGCCGTCGAAATCGCCCGAGAACGCGATCCATTTCCCGTCGGGGGAAAATTTGGCGTTGTCCTCCGTGCCCTCGCGCACGGTGATGCGCCGCGCGAGACCGCCGGCTTCGCCCACCATCCAGAGGTCTCCCGCCCACGTGAATACAATCCGCCCGTTGTTGATATCGGGGCGGCGCATGAGCCGTATCGGCTCGTCGCCTTCGCTCGATACGGTCTCGTGCGCGAACGAAACGAGCAGCGCACACGCGAGCACGAGCGAAAAGAGCACGGTCTTTCTCATCACGAACCCTTCTTTCGAATCAGCCACACGTTCACCAATTAAAATATGTCCAGTCCGAAACTTACTACGCGGCGGGCGATACCGCAAGGGCGTATGGGGAGATTAGAGGCGGAAGGGGCGGCCGGCCGCCCCTTCCTCGATCATGCGGTCATCCCGGTCCGAGCTACCGGACGACGACCATCTTCCGCGTAATGTCCCCGGCGTTCGTCGAGAGTTTGTAGAAATAGACGCCGGTGGCGAGCTTGTCAGCGTTGAACATCACGTTGTACGTGCCCGCCTTGAGATTCTCGTCCATGACCGTCGCGACGAGCCTGCCGCTCACGTCATAGACGTTGAGAACCACGCGACCGTCAACGTCGACCGCGAAATCGATCCGCGTCGAGGGGTTGAACGGGTTCGGGTAGTTCTGGTTCAGCGCGAACGGCAGCTTCGGCGCGTCGGTGTCCGTCGGCGCCGCGTCGGTGCGGATGGCCACCTTCGAATAGTGGCAACCCGCCCAGAGAATGCCCGAAGTGCCCTGGAAATCGACCGCCATGACGTCTTCCGTTCCCGCGATGACGTCCACAGCCGCGTTCGTCCAGCTCGCGCCGCCGTCGGCCGAGTAGTAGAGGAGCTGATCGGCGCCCGAAACCCAAAGCCGGTTCGGTGTGCTGTAATCGATGCCGGTCAGGTTGACCGCGCCCCAGGGAACGGTCTGCACGGTCCAGTTCGCGCCGCCGTTCGTCGTCTTGACGAGGATGCCGCCGTCGCCGACCGCAAAGGCCGTCGTCGCGTTGATCATGACGACGTCCTCGAGATCGAGCGTCGCCGTCGCGATGTTCTCGACCGCGAGCGGCCAGTTCACGCCGCCGTCCGCCGTGTAGCGGATGTAGTTGTCGTCTCCCACGACGACGCCGACGTTGCGGTTCGTCTTGCAGAAGTCGACGCCGTTCCACTGGAGGGCCACCGTGCCCGGAAGGGTGCCCGCGAGCACCTCGGTGAGGGTCACGCCGCCGTCGACCGTCTTCCAGATGACCTCGTCGCGGCTCGACGAGCCGGAGAGCTTGTGCCCCACGACGATGCCGGTGTCCGGATGGAACCAGTACATGCCGAGGATGCCGTCCTGGAGGGCGTTCGTGTGCGAAAGCTCCGTCCAGGTCAAGCCGGCGTCATACGACTTGCAGAGGTACTTGCAGGCGCCGCTCACGTACAGAACGTCGCTGTTCGCTCCCCCGCCGGGATTGACGATGTAGTCAAAATCGCCGACCGTCGTCGGGCCCCAGTTGTTGGGGGACGCCATCCGATAGTAATGCCGCGGCGCCACGAGATCGAAATCGAGGATCACGCCGCCGGCGCCCGCCGCGAGGACCCGGTTCTTGCCCATATCGACGAAATCCTGAATGCCCTGGAACGGCATGCCGCCGTCGTAGGCGAACGACCAGCTCGCTGCCCGGTTGGACGAGTAGGCGATGAGCCCCGCGTCCCCCACGGCAACGATGTTGTACGTTCCCGGAATGGCGCACACGTCGTTGATCGACTCGCCGTAGAAGGCCGGCTGGCGCGTCCACGACGAATAGCTCGGGCCGGTGCCGCGAATCGAGAACCCGGCAGCCTGGGAGGCGCCGCCCACGATGATCGCGTCGCCGTCGCTGAACACGGTGGCGTTGTAGCCGTAGCCGTACGTGGCCCACGAATAGCTCGGATCGGGGGCGTTGAAGTTCACGCCGCCGTCCGTCGACACGAGGATAGCGGTCGGCTGGCCGCCCACGAAGGAGCCCCACCCGGTCGCGATGATCGTCGAGGCCGAAACGGCGAGGATGCCCTCGAGGTCGTACCGCGTGTACGGATAGGCTCCGTAGTTGACCGTCGTCGAGAGGGTCCAGTTCACGCCGCCGTCCGTCGTGAACATGATCGGCTTCGCGCCGTTTCCGGCGTCGAGGCTGGCGAACCCGGTATTCGCGTCCACGAAGCTGAGGTCGGTGCACTGATCGAGCGACGGGTTAGTCACGGGAGCGTTCCACACGGTCCCGCCGTCCGTCGTGTAGCGGATCGTGCAGGCGACGTTATCGGCGCCGCCGCCGACCCAGACCGTCGAACCCCGCCCCTGCACGGCGTTGAGCGTCACCGTGAGGCCGGCCGTCGCGACGACGCTCCAGTTCGTGCCGTCCGTCGTGTGGATGATCGTGCCGGTCGAGCCGACGGCCCATACGTCCGTCGCGCTCAATGCGTACACGTCGTTGAGCTGGTTCGTCGTCGGAGACGTCTGCTGAACCCACGTCGCGCCGGCGTTGATCGTCTTGAAGATCACGCCGCCCGAGCCGACGACGTATCCGACCGTGGCGCTGCCGAAATGGACTGCCTGAAAGCTGTAGTTCTGTTGCACCTGATAGTCAAGAGACCACTGTGCGAACGCAGAACCCGTGAAAAGCATCACCAAGGCGATACAGATGCCAGTTAGCCTGAATTTCATGATGCCACCTCCTCTGGCGCTGTATCTGACAGGGCCGGTTCCGGGGCGACCGTAACGCGATCCCCCCTGAGAAGCGCCCGGGAACCGGAGAGCGCTGATTTAAGAATTGTCCGCTGCCGGCCGAATACCACCTCCTTCGTCATTCCAGATGTGTGAGCCAAAAAACCGCACCAAGGTCTCTCCGCCCTTCGCCGGTATCGTTCTGCGTGTCGTCCCCGTAGACGAGGAGCGCCTCCACCTGCCACAGGCGCCACGCGTACGATCCGCCGGCGGTGAAGCGATAGCGATCGGTGTTTTCGGGGAGCTTGAGCCAGCGGTCGGCGACGTAATCGGTAACCTCGACCCCCCCCCGGATCGAAAATACGTTGTACGCGGCGTACTCGACGCCGAGCCTTCCGACGTTCTGGACGAATTCCTGATGCCGGAAATCGTTCGCGCCGTAATCGTTCGCCTCGATGTCGTACGAATTGAGTATGTAATCGGCCGCGACGGTGAGCCCCGTCGGCTGCATCGTCCAGCTCGCCCCCGCGCCGATCGACCGAAGCTGAATCGGATTGTCGAAGAGCACGACCCCCGCGTACTTGGGCCGGTTCGCCCAGCCGCTCACGTTCATCGCCCGGCCGTTCACGCCGAGCGCGAGCGGCGCGCCCGGCGGGGCGTACCGCGCGATGAACCTGAAATCGGTCTTCTCGTCCTCCCAGTAGCCGAGCTTGTCGGGCGGAGACGTCTTGGCCTCGATATTGTTCTCGGCGTAGCCGTACGAGAATATCGTCCCCACCTTCACGCGGTCGGTCGTGACGAAATTCTGCACGTCGACGTCGATCCCCGACAGCTTTTCGGTCATGCTGTACGAGGAGAACGAGCGGATATCGTAGATCCCGGCGCCGTAGTAGCGGTGGATGATGAGGTCCTTGTTTTCGTTCGTTCCGTCGAAGGACGTGCGGTTCTGGAGACGCATGGGGCGCACGATGAGGCCGAAATCCCACTCCGCGCGCGGCGTGAGGAGGAGCCCGACGCTTCCCCGCGAGTAGTTGTGCTCCACCTGGGGCTTCGTGTAGTAGTCCTTGAGCCCGGTCGAGATGCCGTAATCGAACGCCGCGCCGACCGAGGCCTTCGACGAGAGGCGCAACGAGTAATCGGCGGACATCACGGGGCCCCAGTAGGTGATGTCCCCCGTCGTGAGATCGGTGAGATAGAACGGATCGTTGTACGGGTCGTGCTCGAGCGAGTACTGCTGCTCCCCCTGCTGGAGGCGCTCGTAGCGGAACGAGCCCGACATCGACTGGCGATCGTTCAGCCTGATGCGCCCCGCGAACTCGACGTACGCCGTGTTGAGCGCGTGCGCGTCGTACGGCCGCCTGAGATCTCCATTCTTCTCGTCGATCGAGAAGATGTACTTGATCCACGATCGCTCGAAATCGAAGCCGAGGTACGCGGGATTGCTCCCGTAATCGTACGGATTGACCTGATTGTCCCGATCCTCGAGCGCGATCTGGCAATTGCCCATCGCCTGCGTCCGGATCTCGTCGGCCGCCGCGCGGCTCGCCCACCCCGCGAGGAGCGTCACGGAAACGGCAGCGATCATGCAGGAGATTCTCACCGTGCTGTACCTTTCCATCGATTCCCTCTTCATTCTCCTCATTGACTGTATCCCGGTGTCGGCGTATCGAGAATTTCAAAATCGAAGCTGCTGTTGTTCGAGTCGAAGCCCGGCACCTTCCGCTGGATCGACCGGCCGCTGTACTTCGTCATCGAGGTTCCGCCGAGGCCCGCATCGATGCGGAGCGTGAGATACCGGCGGAAGGTCGGGCTCGGATTCTCGGCGACTTCCACCGCGTCGAGAATCGTCCAGAGCGGCACCTGCACGAAGGGGGTCTCCCCGACGTTCGTCGTGTACGTCGTGAACGTGTACGACTCCCCCGTCGCGATGAAGATCCCCGTGTGCCCGAGGCTCATAACGAATTCCTTCCCCATGGTCGTGACCGGAAGGATGTCGGGAATCGCGACATTGTCGTAGTCGTTCTGCGCCGCGTTCAGGAACTCGTAATCCGCGTCGAGGAGGTTGACGCACAAGGCGCCGAAGTTGTGGTGGTTGACGGCGTCCATCGCGAGCACCTTGTACTCGCCGGGGCCGATCGGACAGAGATGCGTCGCCCCCCACGTGCCGGGGAACTGGTACATGTAGTAGGCGAGCGCGAAGTCAACGGTCTCGAGCTCCTCCTGGGTCAACACGTCGCTCTGCTGGCTCCGGCAGACGACGATGCCGTCGAGGTAGAGCGTGTCCGCAGTCGAGTTGTACAACTCGATGAACTGGTCGTAGTAGTAGAACGTCGAGCCGTTGCATCCGGCGTAGTAGAGCTCGTTGATGACGATGGGGGACAGGGGAACGAAGGACATGAAGAGCGTGTCCTTCTTCTCCGTCTCGCTGACGAGCTTCATTCTGCGCTGCCCGGTGAGGAGCACGTCGTTCTCGTCGTCACGCAGGCTCGCCTGGACATAGTAATCCCCCGACGTGAGCCCTTCGATCTCGATGCGTCCCGCCTCGTCCGCCGTGAACACCTGCTTGTACGCGTAGAACGCGCCCACGATCTCGATGCTCGCGTTCGCCGCGCCCGTCCATCCGGGGCCGTACACCCCGCTCGTGTCCACGGCCTGCAGGACGAGCGTGCAGCGCCCCTCGACGACCTCGGGCTTCTCGACCGCGCACGACGCGAGGAGCGCCGCGGCGCACGCGCAGGAGATTGTCGCCACCCGGCGTCTCATCGCGACAGCACCTGCCTTTGCGGGCCGAAGTAATACCCCGGCGTCGCGTAGGGAATGACGACGAAGTCGAAGTCCGAGTTGTTCGTGTCGAGCCCCGGCTCACGGCGCTCGGTCGACTGGCCGCCGTATTTCGTGATCCCGACGCCGGCGAATCCGGCGTCGATGCGCACGGTCATTTCCTTGGTGGTGGTGTAAGGATTCGAGGCGTACTCGACGCCGTCGATCACCTTTTCGATCGGGATGCACAGGTAGTTGCTCTCGTCGACCGGATAGACGCCCCCCTCCGCGATGACGATGGCGTTGTGGCTCAGGTTGATGAGCAGATCGGTCGTCCGCCCCGGCATGACATTGTCGAAGTTGGGCACACCGGGCACGTCGTAGTCGTTGCCGAGCGCGTTGAATGTTTCGTACAGCTTGTACGGCTCGCCGGGCAGGCGCGACAGCGTCGGATTCGTCAGCGACAGATTGGGAGAGTTCACGCAGAACTGCTTATGGTTGACGGCGTCGGCCGCGATAACGACGTGCTGGCCGGGAGCGATGGGGTATTGCCGCCCCGTGCCGTGGAGCTGGAACGCGTAGATCGCGCGCGTGTAATCCCTCGTTTCCAGCTCGGGATCCTTCACCTGCGCCTGCCGCGTGACGATGACATTGTCGAGAAACAGCGTATCGGCCGCCGCGTTATAAACCTCGACATACTGATCGTAAAAGTAAAAAGACGAAGCGCACGAGCCGGCGTAGAACACCTCGCTGATCATGAGATCGCTCACCAGGACCGACTTGACGAGAACGTTCTTGTGGGCGACGTCCTCTCCCCTGATCGCGATGTCGCCGAAGCCGGTGAGCACCTTCTTTCCGAGCCCTATCTTGACCTCTCGGCGCACGAACACCGAATAGGAGCCGGCGGCGAGCATGTCGAATGAGATGCGGCCCGTTTCGTCGCTCAGGCCGGCCGCGTTGTAAACGATCGTTCTCCCCTGGATGCTCACCGAGGCGCTGTCCACCGGGAACGGCTCGCCGGGGACGCCCCCGAAGGCTCCCGAGGTGTCCGTGACCGTCACCTGGACCGAGCCCGAGCCGTCGGGCTCCTCCGGCTTCTCCATGCCGCAGCCGGCGGCGAACGCCATCATGAAAATCGCCACGATCGCTATCGAGCGGCTCATGCTAGTTGCCCCCCGCCGGCGCGCGCTTCCAGATCTCGTCCAGAATCATGCTGAACTCGACGCCGTAGAAGATCTCGGGATTCCGCGTGCTGAAGTTGCCGTAGCAGTTCTCGTAAATCGCCGGGTCGTCGAAGACATTGTGGACGAAGAACGAGATCTCCGCCCCCCGCCCGATCGACTTC
>JBFYZJ010000336.1:0-3333 GCA_041309565.1 Candidatus Krumholzibacteriota bacterium | reverse complement strand
CGGCGCGCTCGTCGATTGCGACGCGCTCGGGGGCCGGGCGCTCGAGGACGCGCGCGTGCGCCGCGCGATCATCGCCGCTTTCGGGCGCCGCGTGCTCGACCCGCACGGCGCCGTGTCGCGCCGGAGGCTCGGGCGCGTCGTGTTCGCGGACGACGGGGCGCTCGATCGCCTCAACCGGATCGTCCGCGGGCCGCTCAAACGGATCATCACCCGCGAGGTGATGGAGCGGCGGGAGCACGCTCCCTACATTGTGCTTGATGCGGTGCTTCTTTTTCAGTATAAATTCAAGTTCAAAGTGGATTGTGCCGTCGTGACAAGGGCTTCCCGCGCCGCGCGTCTCGCGCGGATCATGAGGCGGGACGGCATTTCGCGACGAGATGCGCTCGCGAGGATCGAGCGCCAGAGGACGCTCGAGGGAGGCTGGGCGATGGCCGACGCGACGATCGCGACGGACGGTTCGCTCGAGCGCGTGCGAACGGAGGCCGCGAGGATCCGGGACCGGTTTCTCGCGCGGCAGTCAGCGACGGGGAGGAGCGCGCGATGCAGGAAAAGCTCACGCACCGGGAAATAGAAGAGCGGGTGCTCGAGATGGAGCGGCAGCTTGCGGGGCTGCGCGGTTGCCTTTGACCCGGAGGGGATGCGGAAAGATATAGCGGCGATCGAGAAGGAGATGGAGAAGGCCGGTTTCTGGGACGACCGGGAGCGCGCCGAGGGAACCGTCTCAAAGCTCAAGGGGCTCAAGGGGAAGCTCGAGCCGCTCGGGCGCCTCGAAAACGATATCGTGCAGCTCAAGGACCTCCTCGCGATGCAGGAGGATTCCGAGGATTCGTCGATGCTCGACGAGCTCGCGGGGGAGATCGCCGGGATCCGCGTGCGGCTGGGGGAATTCGAGCTCCGGATCCTTCTCTCGGGGGAGAACGACCGCGGCAGCGCGCTCATGAACATTCACCCGGGGGCGGGCGGCACCGAATCCCAGGACTGGGCGGAGATGCTGCTCAGGCTCTACCGGAAATACCTCGAGAAGAGCGGATTCGAATACCGTCTCCTCGATCTCCAGCCGGGGGACGAGGCGGGCATCAAGAACGCGACGCTCGAAATCACGGGGGAGTTCGCGTACGGAAAAATGAAAGCGGAGAGCGGCATCCACCGCCTCGTCCGCATCTCCCCGTTCGATTCGAACCACCGGCGCCACACGTCCTTCGTTTCGGTGTTCGTGTACCCCGAGGTCGAGGACAAGATCGACGTCGAGATATCGCCGAACGATATCCGGGTCGACACGTATCGCGCGAGCGGCGCGGGCGGGCAGCATGTCAACAAGGTGTCGTCCGCCGTGCGCATCACGCATTTCCCGACCGGCATCGTGGTCCAGTGCCAGAACGAGCGATCGCAGCACAAGAACCGCGACATGGCGATGAAGGTGCTCCGCTCACGCATCTACGCGAAGCTGCAGGAGGAGGAGGACGAGCGGAAAGCGAAAGCGGCCGGCGAGAAGAAAGACATCTCCTGGGGAAACCAGATCCGCAGCTACACGCTCCAGCCGTACACGCTCGTGAAGGATCATCGGACCGGCGTTCAGACGAGCAACGTCCAGGCGGTGCTGGACGGTGACATCGACGAATTCATCGAAGCGTATCTCCGCTGGAAGGAAAGGAAGCAGTGACATGAGCGACAAGGGTGCGCCCGCGGGCGGCCAGGAACGAGAGCAGCGGAAGGCGAAGGTCGCCCGGCTGCGGGAAATGGGCGTCATGCCGTACGCGTATCGTTTCGAGCGCTCCCACACGACCGCCGAGGCGGCGGCGCGGGAGGCGGAGCTCGCCGCGAGCGGCGCCGTCCTTTCGCTCGCGGGCCGCGTCATGACGCTCCGGGGGCACGGGCACACGGCGTTCGGCCATATCAAGGACGCCGCGGGGAAGCTGCAGTTCTATATCCTGGACGACGAGGTGAGCGCGCGCGATTTCGAGGTGTTCAAGCTCGTCGACATGGGGGACATCATCGGCGTCGCGGGGACGATCTTCAGGACGAAGACGGGGGAGCTCACCCTGCGCGTCTCGTCGCTCCAGCTCCTGAGCAAGGCCATCAATCCGCTCCCCGAGAAGTGGCACGGGCTTCAGGACAAGGAGATCCGGTACCGCCGGCGCTACCTCGACCTCGTCGTGAACGACGACGTGTTCCGGACGTTCATCCTGCGGTCGCGGATCGTCGAGGCGGTGCGCCGTTTTCTCATCGCGCGGGGATTTCTCGAGGTCGAGACGCCGATCCTGCAGCCGCTCTACGGCGGGGCGCTCGCGCGCCCCTTCGTCACGCACCACAACGCGCTCGACGTCGATCTCTATCTCCGTATCGCCGACGAGCTGTACCTCAAGCGTCTCATCGTCGGCGGGATGGAGCGCGTCTTCGAGTTCTCCAAGGATTTCCGCAACGAGGGGATGGACCGGTCGCACAATCCGGAGTTCACCATGCTCGAGTGCTACGCGGCGTATTGGGACTATACCGACATGATCGCGTTCGTCGAGGAGCTCTTCACGACGCTCGCCCGCGAGATCCTCGGCGGCACGACCGTGCGCTACGGGGAACACGAGATCGATCTTTCACCGCCGTGGCGGAGGCTCAAGTACTTCGACGCGCTGCGGGAAGCGGCGGGAACGGATATCAGGAACGCGGACGCGGCGGAGCTCGAGCGCGTGGCGCGGTCGCGCGGCCTCGATCCGGGGGAGGCCGAAACCCGCGGGGATTACCTCGACCTCCTCTTCTCCGAGCTGGTTGAGCCGCAGCTCGTCCAGCCGACCTTCGTGATGGATTATCCGGTCGAGATCTCCCCCCTCGCCAAGCTCCACCGGAGCGAGGCGGGCGTCGTCGAGCGCTTCGAGCCGTATATCGCCGGCTACGAGGTCGGGAACGCCTTCAGCGAGCTCAACGATCCCGCCGACCAGCGTGATCGATTCGAGACGATCGCCCGCGCGTGGAAAGGCGGCGACCGCGAGACGCACCCGATCGACGAGGATTACGTGCGGGCGCTCGAGTACGGCATGCCGCCGACGGGCGGGCTCGGCGTCGGCATCGACCGGCTCGTGATGCTGCTGACCGATTCACCGTCGATCCGCGACGTGATCCTCTTCCCGCAGATGCGTCCGGAAGAGGGCCGGGACAAAGAGTGAGGACGATGCACTATTCCCTATCGATCGCGCTCAAGTACCTGCGAACGAAGCGGCGCCGCGGGTTCATTTCCCGGGTGACGGGGATCGCCATCGCCGGAACGCTCGTCGGGGTCGCCACCCTCGTCATCGTTCTGTCCCTCATGAACGGCTTCGAGAACGAGCTCCGGAGCCGGATCGT
>JBFYZJ010000335.1:0-5231 GCA_041309565.1 Candidatus Krumholzibacteriota bacterium | reverse complement strand
CCGATCCGTTCCAGGTGCCGCGGGGATGGGCTGTCGTCAAGATCAACGAGGTCGAGGCGCCCCAGCCGATGCCGTACGCGAGCGCCGCTCAGATGCTGAAGGCGAAGCTGGAAGAGGAGCGGGCGGAGAAGCTCCTCAAGGAGAAGCTCGCGAAGTGGCGCCAGGACTTCGCGATCGAGATCAAAACGGGGAACCTGAAGAAGACGGATCTCTCGAGGACGCGGCCGAGCGACGAGGTGCTGCAGCAGAAGGAGCGGGAGCGCGCCCTGCAGCAGCAGGCGACGCAGGCGCAGCAGCCGCAAGTGCCGTGATGAGGCGGGCGCATTGATATGATCGGGGCACGGGAGGCGACAATCCTCTCTCTCCTCGTGCTCTTTGCCCTCGGAGGGTGCGGGAAGGGAAGCGAGCCGGGGAAGGAATCCGGAGAGAGGGCGGGCGAGATCGTCCGCGTGGGGGACGCCGTGCTCACCGGCGACGATCTCAACCGGTTCGCCGCCGAGGATCAGCAGATTCCCCCGACGGTCGAGGAGCGGCGGGAGTTCGTGAGCCGCTGGGTCGACACGGAAGTGCTGCGGCAGGAAGCGATCCGCCGCGGCCTCAAATCCGATCCGTACGTCGACGCGCGCCTCAAGGAGCTCGAGCAGCAGTTCCTCGCCGACTACCTCCTTTTCTCGGAGTTGCGCGCGCGGACCGAGGTGAGCGAGGGGGAGGTGGAGGCGTACTTCGCCGCGCACGAGCGCGAATATCTGTACGAGTACCGCGTGAGCCAGATTCTCGTCGCCACCCCCGAGGACGCCGAACGCGTGATCGAGCTGCTCAAAACGAGGAGCTGGGACTGGGTCGCGAACCGGTACTCGGTCGACGCGGGGGGGAGACGCGGCGGGGATCTCGGCTATCTCACCAAGGGGAACATGATCCCCGAGCTCGAAGGGATCGTCTTCGACATGAAACCCGGCGACGTCACCGGCGTCGTCAAATCCGATTTCGGCTATCACATATTCAGGCTCGACGACGTCCGCGAAGCGGCCGTCCCGGTGGGGCTCGACGACGTGCGCGAGCAGATCATGAGCTCGCTCATGCTCATGAAGCGGAAAACGGCCTACCGCGAGTTTCTCGAGTCGCTCAAGGCGAAGGCCGACATCACGTACAAGGACGAATCGTACCTGCGCCCCGCCGAGAGCGCGCCGCAGACGGACACGGGGGGCGTCTACGAGGACGCCGATGCGGCCGGCACGCCCTGAGGCGGATGGAGGAATACCGATGCAGCACCGGAAAATCGTCACTGCCGCCTGCGCCGTATGCGCGGCGGCGATCGCCGTTCTGACGCCGCGCGCGGGAGCGTTTCCGCAGGGCGCGAGCGCCGACACGGCGCGCGCCGACACGATGCGGATCGACACGACGCGGAGCGATGCGTCGCGGGTCATCGAGGTGTGGGGGGACACGACGCGCGCCGGCGCGGCGGGCGTCGCCCCGGCGCCGGGCGCTCCCGTCATCGTCGACGGAATCGTCGCGACCGTCCAGGACCGTGCGATTTTCCGGAGCGAGGTGGACAACGAGATCAGGAACTTCATGCTCCAGACGCAGCGCACCTCCCTGACGGCCGAGGAGGAGAAAGCGCTCTGGCAGGAGGCGCTCAACAGCCTCGTCGCCACCGCGCTCCTCTCGGTGCAGGCGGAGCGGGACAATCTCAAGGTGGACGACAAAGAGGTCGAGGACGCGCTCGACCGCTGGATCGATCAGAAGAAGCTCGAGATGGGGGGGGACGACGCGTTCGACCGGCAGCTCGCCGCCGAGGAGCTCACGATCGACGATCTCCGCGAGAGATACCGCGAGAACATCAAGACGCTCCTCGTCATCGAGAAGATCAAGTACCAGAAGATCCTTCCCGAAATCCAGGTCTCCGAGGCCGAGGTCCGCGAGTACTACCGGGCGCACGTCTCCGAATTCCCGCAGAAGGAGCCGTCCGTATCCATCGCCCAGATCCTCGTCGTGCCGAAGCCGTCGGACGCGGTGCTCGCGGCGGCGCGCGAGAAGATCACGATGGTCCAGGGCAAGCTCGCGGCCGGCGAGGATTTCGCGGCGGCGGCGAAGGCGTATTCGGATTGCCCGAGCGCGAAGTTCGGCGGCAACCTCGGCACGCTCAACCTCGACGAGCTCGGCAATCCGCCGTTTGCCGAGGCGGCGCGCCAGGTCGCGGTGGGGCAGGTGAGCGCGCCCGTGCTCACCGAGTTCGGCTGGCACCTCATCAAGATCGAGAAGGTCGACGGGGACCAGGTCACCCTCCGGCATATCCTCGTGCGGGCCGAGCCCGTGCCGGAGGACGTCGAGACGGCCGCGAAGCTGGCAGAGCGGCTGCGCGAGGAGCTCGGCGCCGGCGGCGATTTCGCGAAGGCGGCGGCGCAGCACTCCGGCGATTACGCCACGAAGGACAAGGGGGGCGTGTTCGGCGCGGTCGAGATCAAGAATCTGCCCGAAAATTTCAAGGAAGCGATCAGGGGCGTGCCCGCGGGCGGGATCGCGCCGGTCATGAAGGAAGAGCGGGGATTCCGCATCGTCAAGGTACTGAGCTGGAACGAGGCGGGAACGTATTCGTACGACGAAGTGAAGAATCAGGTGCGGCGGATCGTCACCGAGAAGAAGATCATGGACCGGATGAACGAATACGTGGAGGAGCTCAAGAAGGAGTACGCCGTCGCCGTCAAGGGAGCATGACCCCGGTGAGAATCGATCTGCTCCTCAAATCCCTCTGTCTCGCGAAGACGCGGAGCCAGGCCCACAAAGGATGCGAGGCGGGAAGCGTTTCCGTCAACGGCAGGAAGGCGAAGGCGAGCACGGAGGTCAAGGCCGGCGACGTCATCGAGATCCGCCACCCGCGGGCGGTGACGGCGGTCGAGATCCTCGAGGTTCCCGCGGGGCAGGTGTCGCGGAAGGACCGCGACCGGTACCTCCGCGTGATAAGGGAAAGCCGGATCGACGCGGGGGACGGCGAGGAGTGGGATGTCTGAACGCGGCGCGCGCCTCGCGCTCACCGTCGGGGATCCAGGGGGCGTCGGCCCCGAGCTCGTCGGATCGCTCCTCGCGCGCGGCCGGCTCGGCGGCGCCGATGCGTACATTCTCGGCGCCTACGAGGCGCTCTCGGCTTGGCTCCCGGCGCGCGCATGCGGCGCCCACCGCGTGATTCCGCTCGCCGCGGCGTCGGAGCTCGAGCCGCCCGACTCTTTTCCCGTCTATATCGACACCGGCGAAGAAACGGCGTACGCCGTCGGCCGCCCCACCGCCGCGGGGGGCCGCGCGTCGGGCCGCGCGATCGAGGCGGCCGCCTCCCTCGCGAAGCGCGGGCTCGTCGACGGCATCGTCACCGGGCCCATCGCGAAAGAGGCGCTCGCGCTCGCCGGCTACGCGAAATGCAGCCACACCGAGCTTCTCGCGGATCTCTTCGGCGCCCCCGCGTGCGAGATGATGATGGTGGCGGGCGCGCTCCGCATCGTCATCCTCACGAGGGACATCCCGCTGCGGAACGTGCCGGCCGCGGTGACGGCGGCGCGGATCGAGTCGGGCGTGCGCACGACGGCGGGCGCCCTCCGGGAGCTCTTCGGCATCGAACGGCCGCGGATCGCGGTCGCCGCGCTCAACCCGCACGCCGGCGACGGCGGCGTGCTCGGCACGGAGGAGCGCGACACGATCGCGCCCGCGCTGGCCTCGCTCCGCGCCGGCGGCTGCGCAGCCGACGGCCCGTTCCCCGCGGACACATTGTTTTACAAATGGGAGGAGAAAGGGTACGATGCCTTCGTCGCCCTCTACCACGACCAGGGAATGATCCCCTTCAAGGCGGGGGGATTCGAGAAGGGCGTCAACATGACGATCGGGCTTCCGGTCGTGCGGACCTCCGTCTGTCACGGGACGGCCTTCGACATCGCCGGAACGGGCAGGGCCCGGACGGGAAGCCTCGAGAGCGCGTTCGCGCTCGCCGCCGAATGCTGCCGCGCGCGGCGCGGGGGGCGCCCGGACGGCGCCCGGGAGTGAGATGGAGCAGGAACAGAGAATCATCGTCGGCGTGTACCACCTCTCGAAGACCTTCGGGAAGCACTTCAGCCTCCACGACATCAACCTTCAGGTCACGAACGGCGAGTTCGTGTTCCTCGTCGGGCGGAGCGGCGCCGGCAAGAGCACGCTCCTGCGCATGATCTACATGGACGATTTCCCGAGCTCGGGGCAGGTGGTCGTCGGCCCGTACCTGTCGACCAAGATGAAACGCGGCACGATCCCGAATCTGCGGCGGAGGATCGGCGTCGTGTTCCAGGATTTCCGGCTCCTCGACGACCGGACCGTGTTCGAGAACGTCGCGCTCGCGCTCAAGGTGTCGGGCGTCGGCCTCGGCGACGTGAAGCACCAGGTCACCGACATCCTCATGCGCGTCGGCCTGTACCACAAGCGCTACGATTTTCCGCACGAGCTCTCGGGGGGGGAGCAGCAGCGCGTCGCGATCGCGCGCGCCGTCGCGAACCGGCCCTCCGTGCTGCTGGCCGACGAGCCGACGGGGAACCTCGACCCCGTCGTGACGCGGAGCATCCTCGAGCTCCTGTTCAAGATCAACGCCGGGGGCACCGCCGTGCTCATGGCGACGCACGATCTCGATCTCGTCAAGAGCTTCGGGCAGCGGATCATCTACCTCGACGGCGGCCGCGTCGTGAAGGACACGGACATGATCTACGTCGGCGATCTCCGCGAACGCATCGCCGGCTCCGAGATCAGCGAGAAAGCCGATCGCCTCGAGGATCGGGACATCACGGGAGACGGGGGGAACCGCCGGTGAATGTGAACCAGCTGCGGTACGTGGTCGGCGAATCGCTGGCGATGATGGCTCGCCGGAAAGCGGCGAACATCCTGTCGATCGTGATCATGGGGCTGAGCCTCCTCATCCTCGTCGTGTTCCTCCTGCTCACCCTCAACGTGCAGGCGGTCATCGACCGCGCGAGCGGCGAGATGCGCGCCTACGTCTATCTCGAGGACGGCGTCGGGGCCGCGGCGTCGCGCGAGATCCAGATGAAGCTGCTCGGCCGGGAGGGGATCGAGGAAGTCGTCTTCGTTTCGAAAGAGGAGGCGCTCTCCTCGTTCCGCGAGGATCTCGGGGAGAGCAAGGACATGATCGACGCGCTCGGGAGCAACCCGCTCCCCGACGCGTACCGCATCAAGGTGAAGCCCGAGTACATCCGCTCCGAGTTCATGGAGAA
>JBFYZJ010000334.1:0-2527 GCA_041309565.1 Candidatus Krumholzibacteriota bacterium | reverse complement strand
GCAGTATCCGCCCGGCTCCACCTTCAAGGTCGTGACCGCCTACGAGGTGCTCTCGACCGGCAAGATCGGCGAGCACGCCTATCAGCATCCCTGCGCCGGCGGCCTCCGGTTCGGCAACCGCTACTTCAAGTGCTGGCAGGCGAAGGGGCACGGCTCGCTCCAGCTCAAAGGGGCGATCATCCAGTCGTGCGACGTCTACTTCTACCAGCTCGGACAGATGCTCACCGTCGACGAGTTCGCCCGCGCCGGGCGCATGTTCGGGCTCGGCCAGAAATCGGGAGTGGATCTTCCGAGCGAAGCGGCCGGCGTGATTCCCGACAAAGCCTACCTCGATCGCCTCTTCGGAAAGCGGGGATGGTCGAGGGGGCTCCTCCTCAACTTCTCGATCGGGCAGGGGGAGATCCTCGCGACGCCGATGCAGCTCTGCGCGCTCACGGCGTGCTTCGCGAACGGCGGGAAGCGCGTCCAGCCGCACATCGTGAGCCAAATCGTCGACGCGGAAGGGAAGGTCGTCTACCGGGCGAAAACGGACGCCGATCCGATCTCCGGCGTCGATCGGCGCGTCATCGGGATCGTGCGGGACGCGATGCGCGGGGTCGTGGAGGACGAACGGGGGACGGGGCGGGGGGCGGCGATCCCGAATGTCGCGGTCGCGGGAAAGACCGGCACGGCGCAGAATCCGCACGGCAACGATCACGCCCTCTTCGTCGCCTACGCGCCGGCGGACGATCCGGCGATCTGTATCGCGATCGTGATGGAGAACGCCGGTCACGGCGGCTCGATGGCCGCCCCCATCGCGAAGCAGGTGATGGCCGCGTTCTTCAATCCGCTCGGAAGCCCGGGACCGCTTGTTTCGCGGGCGTCCGGAGCGCGGGAATAGCGCCATGGGTGAACGGTACTTCCACGATTTCGATTGGCTGATTCTCCTGCCGGCGCTGCTCCTCGTCACGCTCGGGCTCCTCACGCTCTATTCGATCGATCACGTGCCGCCCGAGTTCAAGGACGATTTCCAGCCGGTGAAGACGGGCGCCTTCGAGCGCCAGCTGATCTGGGTGCTCGTCGGGCTCGCCGTGATGGCGGTCGCCTGTCTCGTTCCCTTCAAGTACTACGAGGGGACGGCGGTCATCTTCTACGGCGTCGGGCTCCTGCTCCTCGTCGGCGTGCTCTTCGCGCCGGCGGTGAAGGGGGCGCGGCGCTGGATCGATATCGGCGGATTCAACCTGCAGCCGAGCGAGTTCATGAAGATCGCGGTCATCTTCATGCTGGCGCGGTTCCTCGCCGAGAAACGGAACCGGCCCGACAGCTTCCGCGTGCTGGCGATCGGCGCCGCCGTCGCCGTCGTGCCCTTCCTCCTCGTCGTGAAGGAGCCTGATCTCGGCACGTCTATCGTCTATCTCGCGCTCCTCTTCCCCGTCATGTACTGGCGCGGCATCGACGAGAGCCTCCTCATCCTCTTCATGACGCCGATCCTGAGCGCGCTGCTGACGGTGTACAGCGCGACGGCGGCGGAGCGGGGGAGCTATCCGTATCTCCTCCTCCTGTTCTTCGTCGTGATCCTCATCGCCGCGTATCGTCGCCGGCGGGACCTGCTCCGCAGCGTCTCCCTCGTCGGATTGAACGTCGGCGTGATGCTCCTCGTGCCGATGGCGTGGAACAGACTCGAGCCGTACCAGCAGCAGCGAGTCATCACGTTCCTGCGGCCCGAATCGGACATCCTCGGCTCGGGCTGGCAGGTCTACCAGTCGAAGCTCGCGATCGGATCGGGGGGCTTCATGGGGAAGAAATTCCTCCACGGCACCCACAAGCTGCTGGCGTTTCTGCCCGAGCGCCACAGCGATTTCATCTATTCGGTGATGTCGGAGGAATTCGGATTTCTCGGCGCGCTCGTGCTCCTCGTGCTGTACTCGATCATCATCGTCCGCGGGCTCTATCTCGCCACGAAGGTGAAGAACCGGTTCGCGTCGGTCGCCGCCGTGGGCATCTGCTCCTACTTTGCGTTTCACGTGATCATCAACATCGGGATGACGACCGGCCTCACGCCGGTGACCGGGCTTCCGCTCCCCTTCATGAGTTACGGCGGATCGTCGATGGTGGTGAGCTGTTTCCTCATCGGCGTGCTGCTTAATTTCAGCAGACGCTTCTACGAGTACTAGGAGGACCGCGTGCATCCCATACTGGTCGAGATCGGACCGCTCAAGATTTACTCGTACGGCTTCATGCTCGCGATCAGCTTCTGGATCGGCATCGCGCTGGCGGCCCGGCGGGCGGGGCGGCGCGGGATCAATCCCGATCGCATCTACGATATGAGCATCATCCTGATCCTCGCCGCCGTGATCGGTTCGCGTGCCCTGTATATTCTCACGCACCGCGCCGATTACCGGAGCCTCCTCGACGTCATCGCGCTGTGGCAGGGAGGGGCGACCTTCTACGGCGGCTTCATCCTCTCCGTCGCCTCCGCGTTCGTCTATATCCGGATGAAGCGGCTGCCCTTTCTCTCCGTCGCCGACGCGTGCGCCCCCTCGATCGC
>JBFYZJ010000333.1:0-4415 GCA_041309565.1 Candidatus Krumholzibacteriota bacterium | reverse complement strand
GAAAGATTACGAGATGCCGCCCTGGCGGCGAAATGAGGGGCGGACCCGCCGATTGAACCATTTACATTATCGTTGACTTTTCAAGAGATATCGGTATGATGTTTAACTTGTGCGGCAGCGGCGCGAGGCACATGCCGCTGCGCGAAGCAGGAAGCCTCTCAACAAGATCAGGAGTCGCGATGCTCGACCGGGACGTTGTCGCCGAATACAAGCTCGATCACGATTTCCTCTCCGAGATATACGCGCTGCCCGGAGGAAAGGAAATCAAGAAATGCATCCAGTGCGGAACGTGCAGCAGCTCGTGCCCGCTGAGCTACGTCATGGATCACGGGCCCCGGAAGATATTCTCCCTCATCAGGGCCGGATTCAGGGATGAGGTGCTCTCGTCGAACACGATCTGGTACTGCTCCTCCTGCTACACGTGCGCGGTCCGGTGTCCGAAGAATATCAAGATCACCGACGTCATGTACGCGCTCAAGCGGCTCGCCGTCAAAGAGGGAAAAACCAAAGGCAAGAAGGCGGTCGTTCTCTCCAAGAATTTCGCGCGGATGGTAAACACGTACGGGCGCAACCACGAGACGGAGCTGATGACCCGCTACATACTCGAGGCGGATCTGCTCAACGCGTTTAAGTTCGTGCCGCAGGGGTGGAAGCTCTTCTCGAACAGGCGCCTGCCGCTCCTGCCGCACCGAATGAAGAACATGGATCAGCTCAAGAAGATACTGAGAAAAGTGGACGAGCTCGGGGAGATCTAGATGAAATACACGTACTATCCGGGATGCTCGGTCAGCGCGACCGCGAACCTCTATCAGGATTCGATCGACGCGATCGCGCCGGCGCTGGGACTCGAGCTCGAGGAGCTCGAGGATTGGAACTGCTGCGGCGCCACCGCGTACATGTCGGTCAAGGAGCTCATGAGCTTCGCCATCTCGGCTCGCAACCTCGCGATTGCCGAGAAGCACCACCGCGACGTCGTCACGCCGTGCAGCGCGTGCTATACCGTGCTCAACAAGACGAACCACTACTTCGCCGACTACCCCGATCTTCGGGTGAAGATCGGAAAGGCGCTCGAGGCGGGAGGGCTCAGCTACAGCGGCAATGTTCGCGTCCGGCACCTCCTCGACGTCATCTGCACTGACATCGGCTGCGAGAAAATGGCGTCCCTGGCGAAGAAGAAGCTCTCGGGGCTCAAGGTGGCGCCGTACTACGGGTGCCAGATCGTCCGGCCCGATGCGGGCTTCGACGATCCGGACGAGCCGACGACGATGAACAAGCTCGTCGAGGCGGTCGGCGCCGAGTGCGTCGACTACCGGATGAAGACGGCGTGCTGCGGCGCTTCGCTCATGGGCACCCAGGAGGATCTGGCGCTCCGGCTCTGCAGGAATCTCCTCCTCGACGCCCAGCAGAACGGGGCGCACTGCATCGTGACGATCTGCCCGCTCTGCCAGATGAACCTCGACGTGTACCAGAGCAAGGTCAATCGCCTCTTCAAGACGAAATTCGACATTCCCATTCTCTATTTCACCCAGCTGATCGGCGTTTCGCTCGGTTTGCCGCTCCGCGATCTCGGCCTCAACCGGCTCGCGGTGAAGCTCACTGGGCCCATGAAACGGATATTCGAGGGAGCGAACAATGGCTGAGCGCATCGGAGTGTACGTCTGTCATTGCGGCACCAACATCGCCGGCAAGGTGGATATCGACGCGGTCGTCGCGTTCGCGAAGGGGCTCGAGAACGTGGCGCTCGTACGCGACTACAAGTTCATGTGCTCGGATCCCGGGCAGTCGATGATCGAGAAGGATATCAAGGACGGTGTCGTCGATCGCGTGGTCGTCGCCTCCTGCTCGCCGCTCATGCACGAAAACACGTTCCGCAAGGTGTGCGAGCGCTCAGGCGTCAATCCGTACCTCTTCGCGATGGCCAACATCCGGGAGCAGTGCTCGTGGGTGCATCTCGACGGGGCCGCCTCGACGGAGAAATCGAAGGCGCTCATCGCGGCCGCCGTGGCGCGCTCGACGTGGCTCGAACCGCTCGAGAAGCGCGTCGTGCCGATCAATCCGCGGACGCTCGTCATCGGCGGCGGCATCGCCGGCATCCAGGCCGCCCTCGATCTCGCCGACGCGGGCAAAGAGGTCATCCTCGTGGAGCGCGAGCCGTCCATCGGCGGCCACATGGCGAAATTCGACAAGACATTCCCGACGCTCGACTGCGCCGCGTGCATCCTCACGCCGAAGATGGTGCAGGTCGGGCAGCATAAGAACATCACGCTCCTCTCGTACTCCGAGCTGGCCGAGGTGAGCGGCTTCGTCGGCAACTTCAAGGTGAAGGTGCGCGAGAAGGCGCGGTACGTCGACCGGGAGCTCTGCAACGGCTGCGGCATGTGCTGGGAGAAGTGCCCCGGCACCCGCGTTCCGCGCAAGGGCAACGCGCACGAGAAGCTCTCGCTCGGTCCGACGACGTCGATCTACATGCCGTTCATGCAGGCCGTTCCCGCGGTTCCCGTCATCGACCGGGACACGTGCACGTATTTCCAGAAAGGGAAATGCCGGACCTGCGAGAAGGTGTGCGAGCGGCACGCGATCAAGTTCGACATGGAGGACCGGATCCACGAGTTCGAAGTCGGCAACATCATTATCGCCGCCGGGCTCCAGACCTTCGATCCGTCCGTCATGAAGCGATACCGGTACGGGATACTCCCGAACGTCGTGACCGCGCTCGAGTTCGAGATGATGAACTGCGCGTCGGGATCCACGAACGGGAAGATCGTGCTCGCCGACGGCTCCGAACCGAAGGCCATCGGCATCATCCACTGCATCGGGAGCCGCGACAAGGACTACCACGAGTACTGCTCGCGCGTCTGCTGCATGTACGCGCTCAAGTTCGCCCATCTCATCAAGGAAAAGACGAACGCCGAAGTCTACAACTTCTACATCGATCTGCGCTGCTTCGGGAAAGGGTACGAGGAGTTCTACGACCGGCTCCTCGGCGAAGACGTGCGGTTCATCCGCGGAAAGGTCGGCGAGGTAACCGATATGCCGATCCACGAGGGGGAGGAGGGGAGGCTCGTCGTGCGCGTCGAGGATACGCTCGTCGGCGTCATCCGGCGGATTCCCGTCGATATGGTCGTGCTCTGCACGGGGCTCGAGGCGCCGAAAGGGCTCGCCGAGGTCGCGAAGATGTGCAGCGTGAGCATCGGCAAGGACGGTTTTCTCATCGAGAAGCATCCGAAGCTCGGTCCCGTTTCGACCGCGACGGACGGCGTTTTCATCGTCGGCGCGTGCCAGTCGCCGAAGGACATCCCCGACACCGTCGCGCAGGCATCGGCCGCCTCCAGCGCCGTGCTCTCCATGATCATGCGGGAGAAAATCGAGATCGAGTCCGCGACGGCGGAGATCGAGGAGGAGAAATGCTCCGGATGCCGGATCTGCAACAATCTCTGTCCGTACCTCGCGATCCGGTTCGATGAAGAGAAGAAGGTGTCGGTCATCAACGAGGCGCTCTGCAAGGGGTGCGGGACCTGCGTCGCCGCCTGCCCGAGCGGCGCGATACGGGCGAAACATTTCAGCAACCAGCAGATTTTCGCCGAGATCGAGGGAATACTGGCGTCCGGGTGAGATCCCGTCGAACGAGAGGAATGAGGCATGGCGTTCGAACCGAAAATCGTTGGTTTTCTCTGTAACTGGTGCACGTACACGGGCGCCGATCTCGCCGGAACCGCGCGCGTCAAGTACAGCCCGAACATCCGGTCAATCCGGGTCATGTGCAGCGGCCGGGTGGATCCCGTGTTCGTGATCAAGGCGCTCTTCGAGGGGGCCGACGGCGTGCTCATCGGCGGATGCCACCCGGGAGACTGCCATTATCAGGAGGGCAACTACAAGGCGCTCCGGCGCTACCTCCTCCTCAAACGCATCCTTCCGCAGTACGGGATCGAACCGGGTCGCGTGTGGCTCGAGTGGGTGTCGGCGTCGGAAGGGGAGCGGTTCGGGAACGTCGTCGATGGATTCACCGAGGAGATCAGGAAGCTCGGCCCGCTCAGGATCAAGGAATCGCTCTTCGAGAGCATGAAAGACGATGTCGCGCATCACGGCGATGAACGGCAGGCATCAACCGGAGAGGCGAGATGAAGCTCAAGATCGGGATTTACTGGGGTGCGGCGTGCGGCGGATGCGACGTGGCCATCCTCGATACGCACGAGAAGCTGCTCGAAATCGCCGACCTCGCGGACATCTATCTGTGGCCCGTCGCGATGGATTTCAAGTACAGCGACGTCCGCGCCATGAAGGACGGCTTTCTCGACGCGGCGCTCTTCAGCGGCGGCGTTCGCAATTCGGAAAACGAGGAGATCGCGAAGCTCCTCCGGAAAAAGGCGAAGGTCATGATCGCGCTCGGCGCGTGCGCGCAGCTGGGCGGCGTTCCG
>JBFYZJ010000332.1:0-4963 GCA_041309565.1 Candidatus Krumholzibacteriota bacterium | reverse complement strand
CCCGTCGCGAGCACGAGCTGCTGCACGAGGGGCAGGAAGAACGGCGAGAGCACGAGCTCCCCCGCCTCCGGCCGCGGATCGGCCGCGGCGAAGACGACCGTTCCATCGCCGCGCCGCTCTTCCCACACGAAGGGGCCGCGCCCCTCGAACGCGAGCTGCGCCGCGGCGGGAGGAACGCCTCGCGCGAACGCGGCGCTCCTGAATCGCAGCCGCGCGAGCGCCTCGAGATCCCGCTCGTCGAACGGCGCGAGAAAGGCGGGCGGCTGCGACGGCTTGGCGAGCCGGAAAAATCCCTGCGGCCTGTCGGCGAACTCGATCGCGAGCGGGAAAGCGCTGAGCCGCTTGGCCGCCGCCTCGAGCTCCGGCACGAGGAACACGATCGCCTTGCCCCCGCGCTCGACGAAGCCCGCGACGAGCTCGACGTCTCCCGGCGACGGCCCGCGCCCGGGCCCCAGCACGACGGCGTCCGCGGCGCCCAGATCCGTGCTCGTGAAGGAGCGCCACCCGCGCTTCGTGACGGCGAGGTCTCCCTCGACGCCGCCGGGGACGAGCGCCTGCTCGAGATAGAAGCCCCCGTCGTCGGCGAGGAGGAGCACCCGCGTCTTGTCGCGGACATTCAGCGCGAAGTACCTGACGTCGTCGGCGCTCAGGCGGTCCGAGCGTTTCTTCACGACGCCGTCGATCCATCCGGAGCGCTCCGCGGGGAACACGACCGTTTCGGCGTGATAGTTGTCGGGGAGGATCTCGATCTCCTTCTCAAGCACGCGGCGTCCCGCGATCGAGACCTCGAGGGGGAATTTCGCGGGGAGCTCCCGCGAGCGGTTCCGGAGCGTGATCCCGAGCTCGGCCGTCTCCCCCTGGTGGAGCGCCACGCTCGGCGCGACGACGCCTTCGACCGCGACGTTCGCCGCCGCGTTCGCCTGCACCGGGAGGAGAAACGCCCTGACGGCACGGGCGCGGCCGTCCGCCGGCGATGGCTCCGGGGTCCGCGTCGATTCGGGCGCGGCGGCTCCCGCACCCCTCCCGCCGCGCCTCACGAGCGCCGTTTTCTGAAAATCCGAGATGATGTAGAGCTCGCGCGCCTCGCGGCGGCTCCGCGCGAGGATCCGTTCGCCGAGCGCCGCGGCGCTTCGCAGATCGGTTCCCCCCCATGACGGCCGCGCGTCCTGCAGCGCCTCGAGGACAGCCTCCCGGTCCGCCGCGCCGTCGTACACGACGTCGCTCGACGTGTCGAAGAGCACGACCGAGACCTCGTCGCCGCTCTCGAGATTTTCGAGAATGGCGGCGAGGCGCCTCACGCCGCGGTCGAAGAGGACGCCGCCGTCCTCCTCCGCCCCCATGCTGAAGCTCCGGTCGAGGAGAACGCACGCGGCGCGCGAGCCTCCCGCCGGGAACAGCGCCGCGAGGGAGCCGCGCATGACGGGGCGCGCGAAGGCGAGGGCGACGAGGGCGATCGCGACGACCCGCATGATCAGGAGGAGCATGCGGCGCAGGTTGATCCGCACCATGCTGCGACGGTCGGACGGATTGAGGAAGCGGATCGTGCTGAACGGGACCTCGGGCACGCGCCGCCGGCTGAAGATGTGAATGAGAATCGGCACCGCCACGGCGGCCAGCGCGAACAGGTAGAGCGGATTCAAGAAATTCACCGGAGCCTCCGCCGCTTGTTGAGGTACCGCACGAGCGCCTGATCGAACGGCGTCCCGGTGGTCACGAGGTTGTAGTCGATCGCGTCTTCCTTGCATTCGCGCTCGAGGCGAGAGATCCATTCGCGCACGCTCCGCCGGTACTCCTTCTTGAGGAACCACGGCTGCGTCCGGAGCTTCTCCCCCGTCTCCTTGTCGACGAACCGCACCTCGCCGCCGTAGTCGAGCGTGAGCTCCTTCTCGTCGAGGATGTGGAACACGACGACCTCGTGGCCCCGGTGCCGGAACGCCTTGAGCCCCGCGACGACCTCGTCGGGGTCGTCGAAGAGATCGGAGAAGAGCACGACGAGCCCGCGGCGCTTGATGCGCTCGGCCATCTCGCGAAGCGGCGAGGCGATCCGCGTCTTCGCGCCGGGCTCGACCTCCTCGAGCGTCCTGAGGAGGTGGAGGAGGTGCCGCCGAACCGAGCGGTGCGGCACGAGCGCGTTGATCGTCTCGTCGAACACGGCGAGCCCCACGGCGTCGCGCTGCATGATCATGAGGTAGCCGAGCGCCGCGGCGAGCAGCGTCGCGTACCGCAGCTTCGTCACTGCCGCGCCCCCCGTGAAGTCCATCGAAGCGCTCCGGTCGAGGAGGAGCGTGGCGCGTAGGTTCGTCTCGTCCTCGAACACCTTCACGTAGTAGCGGTCGGTTTTTCCGTAGATTTTCCAGTCGACGTTCCGCGACGACTCCCCCGCGTTGTACTGGCGGTATTCGGCGAACTCGACCGAGAAGCCGTGGTAGGGGCTCCGGTGGAGACCCGCGATGAAGCCCTCGACGATGAGCCGCGCCCGGAGATCCATATTGGCCAGACGGCTCACCACTTCGGGCTTGAGGAACTCCGCGATGTTCGTTTCCCGGGGCGGCATGTTCCGATCCTCCCGCGGCGCTTCGACGCAGGGGGACGATCCCCGCGCGCCGAAGGCGGCGACAGCATCATAACGTATTTCAGCGGTTGACGCAAAGAGGGAGCGCGCGATCAGCTCGAGATGAACGTCGCGACGATCGTCGAGACGAAGAGGGCCGATTGCGCCGCTTCGATCGCTTCCTTCACTGCGGCGCCGGCTATTTCCCCCTTCGCGATCTGCTCGATTCTCGTCTTACGGCTTCTCGTTTCCCTCGCGCCGAACACCGGGCTCAGAAGCCCCGCGTGATGCGCGAGCGACACGAGCACGATCGTGCGGGCGTCCAGCCGGGGGCCGTCCCCGACGATCGCGTGGCTCAGGCGCCGGACGATCCGCTTCTCCGGCTCGGCATCCAGCTCCGGATAGAGCCGCATCGGGAAGATTCCAAGGACCTTGCCCTCCTCCTCCCGCAGGACACCCTTCCCGCAGAGCCGCTCGGCGGCCCGGTCCTTCAGATGTCCGAGCATGGCGAACTTCGACACGTAGGTTTGCGCCGACGTCGGCTTCTTCGCGCCGGCGATCGCGGCGAGGCACTCGTCGAGAAGCGGATCCCCGACCGACAGCCGGCTCGTCGCCGTAACGGCGTTGCTCCTCGCGTGGCGATCGATGGAAATCCGGTGGCGTAACAGCAGCTCGGCGAGGATCGCGCCCGCGAGCGCGTAGTGATACGTGGTGCTCGCCCTTATCGCGCCGTCCCGGTCGCGCAGCGCGAGCAACATGATTTCTTCGTGAAGATACAGCGTCTCTTCCATCGTGCTCCGTTTCCCGCCGGCTTCCCCGCCCGATGCCGGCGTTCGGCGCGGTCAGCGGCGCGCCGACTTGATCCTGCCCAGGAGATCGAGCGCCGTCTTCTCCTGATCCGCGAACGTCGCCGCTCGCTCGAGATGCGCCACGGCGTCTTCCGGGCGGCCGAGCTCGTATGCGCAGTAGCCCATCATGAGATCGGGCCGGCCTTTCGTGCTGTCCATCGCGGCGGTCTTCCGGTATGCCTCGTAGGCCCGCTCGAAGTGGCGCTCCATGAGGTGCAGATCGCCGAGCAGGGACCAGAGCCGCACCGTGGGCTCCCGCTCGATGCCTCGCTCGAGCGTCTCGAGCGCCGCGCCGAAATCGTACGACGCGAGATATGCCGACGCGAGCCGCTCGAAGTCCTCCGTTTTGCCGGTTTCGCCGAGCGCCTCCTCGTACCGCCCGCTCGCGAGGGCGGGAATCCCGACGGCGACGTAGAGATCGCCGAGCGTCCGCGCCTCGTCGCGGGAGAGGGGCCGAAGGTAGCCGACGATCGTGAGCGCCGCGGCGGCCTCGCGGTAGTCCTTGACGCTCGCGTGGAATTGGTATGCGAGGCGCCACGTCTCGGGACTCTCCGGAAAGAGCGAGACGAGGCGGGCCGCTCCCTCGCGTCCCATCTCGATCTCCTTCGCGTCGCTGCACGCGGCAAGGTAGGTGCGGAACCATTCGATCCGCGGCGCGCCGCGCTCCCCCGAAACCAGATCCTTCAGGATGGGGAGCGCCTTCGGGGCGTCATCGGCGAGATAGTGCGCCGTCGCCGCGAAGTAGAGCAGATCGGGCGTTTTGCGCTCGTCGAGCGCGTAGCCGCGCAGGAACGCCTCGCTCGCGATTCGGTAGCTCCCGAGGTTGAAGGCCGTCTCGCCGAGCTTCATCCACGCCGGCGCGAACGTCGAGTCGAACGCCACGCATTTCTGGAAATGATCGAGCGACTTCTCGGGCTCCCCCGCGTCGGCGTAGCTGAGGGCGAGGTAGTACCGGACGAGATAGTTGTCGTCCCGGGTATTCTTCGAGAGGAACTCGTAGAGGATCTCGACGGCCGCGGCGTACTCCCCCTTGTCGCGCTTCTCCTGCGCCTTGAAGAGCGCGAGGCGCGCCTTGAGCGGCAGCGTGGAGACCGGATCTTCCGCCTTCGCCTTCTCCGCTCCCGCCGGGCGTGCGGCGGAAACGCGCGCCGCGAAGCCCGAAACGACCGCACCGGCGATGAGCGCGGCCGCGCACGCCGCGCGGAAGGCCGCGCCGGCTCGCATCCGGCGGCCGGTGCGCATCCGGCGCCCGTCGCGCAGTCCGTTTGGCATCATCCGTTTCGCGCTGCCCACGAAGCGACCTCCGCGCTCAGTCGAGATTGAACTGTATCGTCGTGACTACCCACGCCGCCACCGGCCGTCCCTCGATCTTCCCGGGGCTGAATCGCCATTGGGGAACGGTGCGTTTGACGGCGTCCTCGAATATACCCTGCGGCCGTGCGTCGAGCACCTGCACCTGCCCGACGCTGCCGTCGGGATTGACCAGCATGCGGACCTGAACGGCACCCTGGATGTTCTTCTCCCGCGCGCCGTACGGATAGAGCGGCGGCACGCGGACGATCGC
>JBFYZJ010000331.1:0-9613 GCA_041309565.1 Candidatus Krumholzibacteriota bacterium | reverse complement strand
TTGAGCGCTTCTAAATATGCGAATCGGCAGCAGGGCTCTCGAAAAAGCGGTTAAAGCAGCGGTCGGAAAATGGCGGAGAAACCCAACAGAAAATTCATCGGAATGTTCCCCTGCACGCTCGACGCCAAGTCGCGGCTCACGATTCCGTCCAAATTCAGGGAGCTCGTTCCCGGTGAAGAGGGCTCCAAGATTCTCGTCATCAGCAGGGGCAAGGAGCGCTGCCTGTACCTGTTCACCCCCGACTATTTCGACTGGATCATCGATCAGCTCGGGCTCCTGCCGCCGGGACCGCAGCAGCGGAACCTCATCCGGTATTACAGCAGCGAGTCGGAGCATCTCAAGGTCGACCGGGTCGGCCGGGTGCAGTTGAGCGCGCACTATCTCGAATCGTTCGGTCTTGCGAAGAACGTCGTCGTCGTCGGCGGCCTGACGCACATGGAAGTGTGGAAGCCCGAAGAGTACGAGAAGATCATGAAGGCCGCGGACGACGCGTATCACAGCGGGGAATGGCAGCTGTAGGACGGTGGGCGTATGAAGATCTACCGGAGCGACAAGGGAGGCATCGGGCTGTGGAAGCTCTCCGGAACGGTGGAGCGCGACGATGCCGTCATGCTGCTCAGCTCTCTCCGGGATTCGCGCGAATCGAGCCGCGGGTGTTTCATCATCGATTTCGAGAAGGTCAAGCACGTCGACTACCGCGCCTTCAACCTTCTCGAGGACGGCTACCCCGAGGGCGCCCGGGTGATCCTGAGCGGATTCAGCGATTACGTGCTCAATATCTTCGCGTTCGTGACGAGGGGGGGCGTGTTTCCCGTGTATCCGGACTGGCGGAAGGCGCTCAGGCATCTCGTCGTCGAACGCGGGAAACTCGGCGTCCCCATCACCGCGGGTTCCGCGGGAAGCGAGTGATATGAAGAATGCCGGCGGTACGGCATACACCGGTCATGGCGGAAGCGGCCGTCGGTCTGCTGCTGGCGAAGAAGTCCGGCCTCTTCGTGGACTGCACGGTCGGGACGGGCGGTCATACGGAGCTCATCCTGCAAACGGCGGATCCGTCGGCGGAGGTGCTGGGGATCGATCGCGACGCGGCGGCGCTCGAGGAAGCGCGCGTTCGGCTCGCCCGTTACGGGGAGCGCGTGAAGCTCGTCTGCGCGAACTTCCGGGAAATCGCGCGAGTGCTCGCCGGACGGAAGGCGGACGGCTTTCTCCTCGACCTCGGCCTCTCGACCTATCAGCTTTCGGACGCGGCGCGCGGATTCAGTTATCAAACGAACGGGCCGCTCGACATGGCGATGGGAGCGGACGGCCGTTCGGTGGCCGATTTCATATCGTCGAGCGGGGAGCGGGAGATCGCGGCGGTGGTGCGCGAATACGGGGAGGAGCGGCGCGCGCGGGGGATCGCGCGGGAGATCGTGCGGCTCAGGGACTCGCGCGGCATGGAGACAACCCTGCAGCTTCGCGAAGCGGTCGCGAACGCCTCCCCGGCCCGGGACGTGAACGGCACGTGCTCGCGGGTGTTTCAGGCGCTGCGGATCTGGGCGAACGGGGAGCTCGAGAGCCTCGCCGAGTTCCTGCCGGCGGCGGTCGATCACGCTCATCCCGGGGGGCGGATCGTGGTAATCAGCTACCATTCGCTCGAGGATCGAATCGTCAAACGGTTCTTCAGGCGGGAGGCGCTCGGCTGCGTGTGCCCGAAGGATTTTCCGGAATGCCGGTGCGGCATGCTCCCGCGCCTCGCGGTGCTCACGCGGTCGGCGGCGCGGCCGTCGTGCGAAGAGATCGAACGGAATTCGCGGGCGCGGAGCGCGAAGCTTCGCGCGGCAGAGAGGTTGTGAGATGAACACGAACAGCGGAGATTCCTCGGGATTCCACCTTATCGTCAAGCGGGCGCTCGAGGGCAGGGTCACGCCCCTCACGTTTCTCCTCATCCTCGGATTTTTCTCGACGCTCGTGCTCCTCTATATATCGCTGCACGTCTACTTCTTCAACATCTCGAACGACATCGCCGCCTCGAGCGAACGGGTCGACGCGCTCATGGACGCGAACGTTCGTCTCATGGCTTCCTACAATGTGCTCGCCTCGCCGGGCAGGATCATCCCGATGGCCCGGGATCTCGGTTTGCGGGCCGGCGCGACCGAAGAGGTCCAGCGGCTCGCGCTCCGCATCGACGCCTCGTCCGACCGGGAGGAGCCGTCGTGGGCGCAGCTCAAGATGGATGAGCTGCTGGAACTGGCGCCCTTCCAGAAGCCGGGGACCAAATGAGCGAGATGTATCCGAGACGCCGCCTGCACGCGCTGTCGATCGCCGTCATGCTCATCGTCGGCGTCCTCGCCTACCGGCTCATCGACCTCCAGATCATCGATCACGAGAAATACGTCACGAAGGCGGAGGGACAGTGGTACCGCCGGCAGACGATCCCCGCCCGGCGGGGGAACATCTTCGACCGGAACGGTTTCCCGCTCGCGGTGACGCACTGGACCTATACGATCGGCGTGACGCCGAAGCACTTCCCCGCGGACGACCGAACAGCGGTCGCCCGCCTCGCGCTCGCCTCTGACCTCTCCAAGAAGGAGCTGCGCCGCCGGCTCGCCCGGAATGAAATGTATATACTGCTCGGCAAGGATCGTCATTTGGACGAAGAGCAGGTGGCGCAGCTCTCCCGCCTCCCCGGCGTGCGCCTCGATCCCAATCACGACCGTCTCTACCCGTACGATGCGATGCCTCCCCAGCTCGTGGGCGCCATCCGCGCGGACGGAAGCGGCACGGCGGGCATCGAGCTCGCCTTCCAGGATGTGCTCGCCGGCGAGGACGGATGGCTGCTCGAAAGCCAGCTGTCGGGAGACCGCAGGGGATTCCAGCCGGTCAACGCCCCGGGACGGAAGCCGCGGAACGGCAACGATCTCTACCTCACGATCGACACGCGAATCCAGACCATCGTGGACTTCGAGCTCGAGGCGGCGATCGAGCGCTACCGCGCCAAGGGGGGCGTGGCGCTCGTCGTCGAGCCGGCGACGGGGGACGTGCTCGCGATATCCGAGCAGCCCCGGCGCGAAGCGGCGCGCGACGGATCCGCGATCGACGGGTTCGCGCTCCAATCGATCAACTGCATCTACGAGCCGGGCTCGACCTTCAAGCTCATCACCGATTCCTATCTCCTCGAGACCGGGAAGGTCGACCCGTACGACGCGTTTTTCGGCGAGAACGGGAAGGCGACCTTCCCGTTCGGAACCTTCCACGACGATCACGAGTTCGGATGGCTCAGCTTCAAGGAATCGTTCGTCTTTTCGAGCAATATCTGCACGATCAAGGCGGCGCTCGCCGCGCCCCCCGACGAATTCTACCGGCACATTCTCCGGTTCGGATTCGGCGGGAGGACCGGTATCGAGCTTCCCGCCGAATCCCGCGGGACGCTCCGCGAGCCCCGGCTCTGGTCGGAGCGTTCGCTCGCGAGCATCGCCATCGGCCACGAGATCGGCGTCACGCCGATCCAGATGGCGATGGCGTACGTCGCGCTCGCCAACAACGGGAACCTCCTCGCTCCGCGGATCGCGCTCGAAGCGCGGAACAGCCGGAACTCCGTCGTCCGCACCTTCCCGGTCTCCCCGGTGCGGAAGGTGTTCTCCGACCGCACCGCGGCCACGATGCGCGATTTCTGCGAGGAGGTCGTGCTCAAGGGAACGGGAGTGAAGGCGGCGGTGAACGGCATCGCGGTCGCGGGGAAGACGGGAACGTCGCAGAAGGCAGTAAACGGCCGCTACGGGGACGACAAGTACGTCGTGAGCTTCATCGGCTTCGCGCCCGCGCGGGATCCGCGGATCGTCTGCGTCGTCGTCCTCGACGAGCCGGTCTATCCGTATTTCTGGGGCGCCGAGTCGTCGGCGCCGCTGTTCGCCAAGATCGTCGAGGGCATCAATCTGTCCACCGATCTCTTCTGCGATCCCGACGGCGCTGACGTCACCGTCGCCGGGAAATCGCGCGACTCGAAGCGCGTGCCGAATTTCCTCCGGCTCACGACGGACGAAGCGATGGACCTCGCCTCGGAGCGCGGCCTCGCGGTGGATTGTCCCGACGTCAAGGGAATCGTCTTTTCGCAGTCCCCCGATCCCGGCACGCTCATCAGCCGAAAGGAAGCGGTGAAGCTCATGATCCGCGCCGCCGTGTCGGACGCCGATGCGCCACCGAGCGTTCCCGACGTCGCGGGTCTCTCGATCCGCGAGGCGCGGCGGCTGCTCCTCTCGTGCGGGCTCGACTGCGTCGTGCGCGGCTTCGGCGTCGTCGAGCGTCAGGATCCGCCGGCGGGCACGATCCTCTCGAGGCTCGGCAAGGTGCTGCTCATCTGCAACCCGCGGAGCGAAGAGCCGCGCCGGACCGGCGAACGGGGAAACGGAGCGTCGGATTGAAGCTGTCGAAGCTCATCGAGGGAATCGGTCCGTCGAAGGGCATCGCCTTCCGCGACGCCGAGGTGACGGGTATCGCGACCGACTCCCGCGCGCTCAATCCGGGGGATTGCTTCGTCGCGGTCGCGGGACATGCGGCGGACGGGCACGCCTTCATCGATGAGGCCGTGCGGAAGGGCGCCGCGGCGCTCGTCGTCGAGCGCGCGGTCGAAGCGCATGTTCCCGTCGTCGTCGTGCCGAATTCCTCTCTCGCCGCCTCGCTCATGGCGAAGCGGTTCTACGGCGATCCCGCGTCCCGCCTCCGGCTCGCCGGCATTACGGGAACGAACGGCAAGACGTCGAGCGCCTTTTTGTTGCGCTCGATCATGAATATCGCCCACGGCCCGTGCGGCTTGATCGGCACGATCGGGTACGGCGTCGCTGACGAGCTCTCCTCGACGCGCAACACGACGCCGGGCGCCGTCGATCTCTATCGGGTCATGGCGGATTTCCTGAAGCGCGGCTGCCGCTCGGCCGTCATGGAGGTGAGCTCCCACGCGGCGGAGCAGGGGAGGATCGAGGGGCTCGAGTTCGACGTCGGCGCCTTTACGAACGTGACGCGCGATCACCTCGACTATCACGGCACGCTCGAACGGTACGTCGAGGCGAAGGAGACGTTTGTGCGCACGCTCGCGGAATCGAGGCGGCGTAAGGCGCAGGGGACGCTCGCGTACAACGCCGACGATCCCGAGGTCGTCCGCGTCGCGAAGCGATTCGCGGGGCCGCGCGTCTCGTTCGGCGTCTCGTCGCGGGCGGATATCCGCGCCGAGGGCGTCAGGGCGGGTCTCACGGGAACAAGCTTCGACCTCGTCATCGGGTCGGAGCGCACGCGCCTCGCCCTCAAGCTTCTCGGATCGATCTCGGTGTACAACGCGCTCACCGCGGCCGCCTGCGCCCATGCGCTCGGCGTCGACGCGGCACGCATCAAGGCGGGGCTCGAAGGCGTCGCGCAGGTGCCGGGACGGTTCCAGGTCGTTTCAATAGGCCGGGGACCGATCGCCGTCGTCGATTATGCGCACACGCCCGACGCGCTCGAGAAGCTCCTCAATTTCTGCCGGGAACTCAACCCCCGGAAGATCGTGACCGTTTTCGGATGCGGCGGCGATCGCGACCGCGGCAAGCGGCCGATGATGGGAGGAATCGCCGCCCGCCTGAGCGGTATCGTATTCGTGACCGACGACAATCCGCGCACCGAAGATCCGGACCTGATCGTGAAGGAGATTCTCGCCGGCGTCGGGGAGGGCGCGGCGCCGGTTCACGTCGTCAGGGATCGGCGCTCCGCGATCCGGGCGGCCGTCCGGGCCGCGGGCGAGGGAGACGTCGTCGTCATCGCCGGGAAGGGGCACGAGAACGAACAGATCGTGAGGAACGGGCGCGTTCCGTTCAACGACGCGCTCGAGGCCGAAGAGGCGCTTCGGACCCGGGAGGTGGACCATCAGGGCTGAACTGCGATGGGTGGCCGAAGCTCTCGCCGCGGCGGGATACCACGGCGGGGATCCGGGCGCGGGCGCGATCGAGGGGGTCTCGATCGATACGAGAGAGGCGTGCGAGCGCCGTCTCTTCGTCGCCCTGAAGGGCGCCTCGGCCGACGGGCACGACTATCTCGGCGCTGCGGTGGAACGAGGAGTCGCCGCGCTGCTCGTCTCCTCGAGCCGGAAGGCCGAGGCGTCGCGCATCGCCGGGGATATTCGCGTGTTCGACGTGCCCGACACGCTCGCGGGCCTGCAGGCGCTCGCCGCGGCATACCGGGCGCTCGTGAATCCGCGCGTGATCGCCGTCACGGGAAGCTCGGGCAAGACGGGGACGAAGGACCTGATCGCCGCGGTCGTCGGGAAGCGGTTCGGCGTGCACGCGACGCCCGGAAACCTGAACAATCATATCGGTCTCCCGCTCACGATCCTCGGCATGGAGGGAAGCGAGGATATCTGCGTCACGGAGATGGGGGCCAACCACAAGAAAGAGATCAAGGCCCTCGCAACCATCGCGAAGCCCGACATCGGGGTCGTGACGAACATCGGCCCGGCGCATCTCGAGCACTTCGGCTCGCTCAAGGGAGTGGCCGCCGCGAAGGCCGAGCTGCTCGAGGCGCTCCCCGCCGAGGGAACGGCGGTGCTCCCCGCCGACGACGCTTTCATCGACTTCCTCAGGGAGCGCACGAAGGCGCGCACCCTCACCTTCGGGTTCTCCGAGGGGGCCGACCGCCGGATCATCGGCCTCGAGCGGCGCGAATCGGGAGGCTACCGCTTCCGCGCGGGGGATCTCAAGCTCGAGGTGGCGCGCCCCGGGAGACACCACGTGCTCAACGCGGCCGCCGCCGCCGTGGTCGGCACGATCGTCGGCGTCCCGGCCGAGGAGATCGCCGCCGCGATTCTCGCGGCGCCCGTTCACGGGGGGCGCGGGGCGCTCCTCGATCTCGGGGGCATCCTGTTCTTCGACGAAACCTACAACTCGAATCCGGCGTCTCTGATGGCCGCGGTCGAAGCGTTCCTCGAGATTCCGGCGAGGGGGCGGCGCTGGCTCGTGCTCGGGGACATGCTCGAGCTGGGGGCATCGAGCGAAGAGATGCACCGCGAGGCGGGAATCCGCTGCGGGCGGGCGAAAGTCGACGGCATCTTCACGATCGGCGCCGAGACGGTCTCGCTGAACCGCGCGGCCGCCGAGCAGCGGAAGTCGCCGGAGCATATCACGCATTTTCTCGACGCCGAGAAGCTCGCTGCGTACCTGAACGAGCTCGTCGCGCCGGGGGACGCCGTCCTCGTCAAGGGCTCGCGGGGCATGCGGATGGAAACGATCATCGAATCGATCGCTCAGGCGCGCGGGACGGCGCCGCGGAGGGTTGACTGATGCTGTACTGGCTCCTGTATCCGCTCCGCGAACATTTCTTCGCGTTCAACGTGTTCCGGTACATCACGTTCAGGGCCGCGTACGCAATGGTCACGGCGCTCCTGATCTGCTTCATATTCGGGCCGCTCCTCATCCGGGCGCTCCGGCGGCTCCAGATCGGCCAGCGCATCCGGAACGAGGCGCCGGACAGCCACCAGCGGAAGGAAGGCACGCCGACGATGGGAGGAGTGCTCATCATCGCCGCGACCGTCGTGCCGACGCTCCTCTGGGGGAACCTCGCGAACCCCTACATCCAGGTGGCGCTCGTCGTCACGCTCTGGACGGGCCTTATCGGGTTCCTCGACGACTACCTGCGCGTCGTGAAGAAGACCGAGAAGGGCCTCGTCGGCCGCTACAAGCTCCTCGGACAGTTCCTGTTCGGCGCAGCGCTCGGGGTGTTCCTCTACCTGCACCCGCTCGTTCGCGTGGGCGCGACCGAGAGCGCCCTGCCGTTCCTCAAGAACTACTCGATCGAGTGGGGGATCCTGTACATCCCGTTCGTGATATTCGTCATCATGGGCGCGTCCAACGCGGTAAATCTCACCGACGGTCTCGACGGGCTCGCCGCGGGCGCCTCGGCCTTCAGCTTCTTCGCGTTCGCCGCGCTCGCGTACCTGAGCGGCCATCGGACGTTCGCGGGCTATCTCAACATTCCCTATATGCCCGGCTGCGGCGAGCTCACCGTGTACTGCCTTTCCATCGTCGGGGCGTCGCTCGGATTCCTCTGGTACAACACGCATCCCGCCCAAATCTTCATGGGGGACACGGGATCGCTCTCGCTCGGGGGCGCCCTCGGAACGGTGGCGGTGCTGCTCAAGAAGGAGCTGCTTCTCGTCATCATCGGCGGCATCTTCGTCGCCGAAGCGCTTTCCGTGATTCTGCAGGTCGGATCGTTCAAGCTCACGGGGAAGCGGATATTCAACATGGCTCCCCTCCACCACCATTTCGAGCTCAAGGGGTGGCGGGAGGAAAAGGTGGTCGTGCGGTTCTGGATCATCGCGGCGCTGCTCGCGCTGCTGAGCATCAGCACGCTCAAGCTGCAGTAGGAGGCCGCACATGGCGGATTCGAAGCGAATGAGACAAAAGAACGAATACAGCGGAAAGCGGGTGCTCGTCCTCGGCCTCGCGCGGAGCGGCGTCGCCGCGATGCGCCTCCTGCGCGATGCCGGCGCGACGGTTATCGGCGCCGACGAAAACGCCGCGGTGGAGATTCCGTCCGAGCTCGCGGGAGCGGAACTTCATCGCGGCGCATTTGACGAATCGCTCCTCGATCGCGTCGACGAGGTCGTCGTGAGCCCCGGCATCCCGATCGATCATCCGCTCATGCTCGCGGCGAGCGCGCGGGGGCTGGCGCTCGCGAGCGAGCTCGAGGTCGCCTCTCGCTTCGCCCAAGCGCATCTCATCGGCGTGACGGGCACGAACGGCAAATCGACGACGGTCACGATGATCGGCGAGCTGCTGAAGGCGGCGGATCGCCGGGCGATCGTCTGCGGCAACGTGGGGCTCCCGTTCTCGTCCGTTGCGGGGGAGCTCGGCCCGGACGATTACTACGTGCTCGAGATATCGAGCTTTCAGCTCGAGACGATCTCACGGTTTCATCCCGAAGTCGCCGGCATCCTCAATCTCACGCCGGATCATCTCGACCGCTATCACGACGTCGAGGATTACTACCGGTTCAAGGAGCGGATCGCCGAGAACTGCGGCCGGGGGGACACGTTCTTCTACAACGCGCTCGATCGCCGCTGCGCCGCGGACGCGCGCCGCTTCGCGGGGCGCTCGGTGCCCTTCTCGTCGGCCGGCCCGGTCGACGGCGGGGTGTACCTCGACGAGGGCGGCCGTCTCGTTCGCGAGCAGGGCGGCGCCCGCGAGGCGTTTCTCGAGCGGGGCGAGCTCGGCGTCATCGGCGTGCACAACGTGGAGAACGCGCTGGCGGCGGTGGCGGCGGTCGCTCCCTTCGACGTGAGCGCGGCCGCCTGCCGGAAGGCCCTGTCGGAATTCAAGGGGCTCCCGCACCGGATGGAGCGGGTCGCGGTCGTTCGCGGCGTGGCGTACTACAACGATTCGAAGGGCACGAACGTCGAGGCGACGATGATGTCTCTCAAGGGTCTTGACCGCCCCGCGGTCCTCATCGCCGGCGGGCACGACAAGGGCGGGGATTTCACGAAGCTGATCCCCGTGCTCGGCCGGGTGAAGGCGATCGTCACGATCGGCGAAGCCGCGCCGCTCATCGAGGAGGCGCTCGGATCGATCGTGCCGATCGCGCGGGCGGCGACGATGCAGGACGCCGTCGAGAC
>JBFYZJ010000330.1:0-3099 GCA_041309565.1 Candidatus Krumholzibacteriota bacterium | reverse complement strand
CGGAATGAGGTGTCGCGGCGTGAGATATCCGGCGTACGCGCACGCCGGCGGCGGCGCGAACGTGACCGCCGCGGTGCCGCTCGCGCTCCCCGTGAGGCTCTGGAACTGCACCTGGGAAATTCCCGGCGTCATGCCCGATCTGACGAAGACGGACACCGCGCCGCTCGCCTCGGTCTGACGCTCGACGGTCAATGGCGTCGAGGGATCCTTGTCCTCGCTTCCGACGGATCCGATGCTCGGCGTCACGCGCACGAGGGTTCCCGGGGACACGATGTTGCCGTACGTATCCCGGATCGGATTCGTCGTGATGGTGGAAATGCTCGTGCCGTTCGCCGTGATCGTGCCGGGAACGATCGACTGGAACGTGATGGCGCCGCTCGGCGCCGCCGGTCTCACGGTGATCGTGTCGCTCGCGCTGAGAGCCCCGCCGCCGAGCGTTTGCGCCCGCAGGGCGATCTTTTCCGCCACGTTGTCGTACGCGGTGAGCGACGCGCGTCCGTTCGTCAGCGTCACCGGATTGATCGAAAACACCGCCGCCCCGTTGCTCGTGAGAAGGACGCGGCTCGTGTCGTCCCCCACCGCCTCGTTGCCGTCGAGATCGTAGGCGATGAGCTGGAGCGAGAAGCTCTCGCCGGCCGTTTTGAGGTATCCGTCGGGCACAACGTCGAACCGGGCGATCGTGCCGGCGGCGGTCGAGACGGAGAACGTCACCCGCTCGAGCGCCGGCGGGTTCGCGTCCAGAATCGAGGCGGACACCGTGTTGATCCCGGCGTGCGTATCCGTCGTGAGGCTGCAAACCGCCGCGCCCGTCGGATCGGTCAAAACGAGCCCGTCCCCCGGGGCGCCCGTGGCGTCCCACAGGCTCGGGCTGCCGCCGAGGCCGCTCGTGATGACGAAGCGGACGATCTCGGAAGGCACCGGATTCCCGTACGCGTCGCTCACACGGGCCCTGAGCCCCACCGTCGAGCCGACGAGGACCCCTGCCGTATCTCCGCGCACCTCGACGACGCGGTACGCCGATCCGGGCAGGATCGTGAGCAGACTGCTCCATGCCGACAGGCTGTCCCCCGCGAGCGACAGCACGCGGATGCGGTTGAAGCCGGCCGCTGTGTCGGCCGCCGTGAACGACGATCGTCCCGCGGCGAGCGTCATCACGTCCGGCGTGAAATCAATCGTGGGACGCAGGGCGACGCAGCGCAGCTGCGAGCTCGAATCGGTATCGATCAGATTGCCGTAGCGATCGTACGCGGCGATCGTTCCCGTGAACGGCTGGCCGGCCTGAAACGTCGTTCCCGGGAGCGCGAGGGTGACCGAGGCGATCGCGCCTTCCGGCACGGTCGATACGGTGAAACCCTGCGTTTCGAGCTCCTCGGGGCTCGCGTCGAGAATCGACGCGCGGACGCGGTTCACGCCGCGGATCGTATCCGTTCTGAACCAGAGCGAGACGGCGCCGCTCGCGTCCGTGAGCGCCTGCGGCGCTTCGAGATGCCCGTTCCCCTCCTGGATCGCGAAATAGACCGTGTGCGCGTCCACGGCGTTCCCGTGGATATCGAGAACGCGGGCGCGGAGACGCACGGAATCGCCGACCTGCACGCCGGCGCTGTCCCCCCCGATCTTCACCATCCGGTAGGCGGTCGCGTTGTCGACGGCGATAACGCCGCTGTAGCCCTTGATCGCGTTCGCGACGCTCGTCACCTCGACGCGGATCGGCTCGGCGACGTTATATCTGAAACTGCTCCCCGAATACAGGCCGCCGACGAGGCTCCCGCTCGAAACCGAGAGCGTTCCCGAAGCGGCGAGCGAGCTGTCCGCGGCCCGCACGGCCCTGAAATTGATCGTGTACCCCGCCGTCGTCACCCGATTGCCGAAACGATCCCGCGCTTCGGCCGAAACGGCGAAATCGGCGCCCGCGGTCGCGCCGGCCGGGGCGATGACCGCGTACGAGCTCACCGTGTCGTTCGGGGCGATCGTGACATCGAACTGATCGGGGGACAGCATCGCCGCGTTGTCCCTGACGTTGATCTGCCACGCCCCCGTATTCGTCCCCCTCCCGTACAGCGTGACGGCGCCGGCGGCGAGATCCGCCTGCGTGACCGGCGCGCCGAAATCGGTGAGACTGAACGTGAACCCTCCGCCCGGCGGCGGTTCGAGGACGACGCGGCTCGTGTTGGCGAGATCGCGGTTCCCGTTGCCGTCGACCGCCTCCACCCTGAACATGAAGCTCACGCCCGCCTGCGAGGTTTGACCCGAGAGCACCGTGGCGCTGAGATCCGTGGCGCCGCTCGCGACGGTCGTATAGACCGCGTCCGCGACGTTCGCGGCCGGGACGAGGTTATGGTACGCATCCACGGCGTCGGAGAGACCGGCCGCCGCCGGCGCGTTGTATGTCACCGAGACCGTGCCGGCTGCGTTGCTCACGCCCATGCGGGCCGAGGGGCTGAGAGAATCGGTGGCGCTCCCCGCAGCCCGGCTCAAATGCCCGTCGAGGTAATCCTTGATGTAAATGGTGACGTATTCGTTCGCCGCCGCGTTGCCGTATGCGTCCCGCAGCGTCGCCGTCACTATCGTCGGCGAATTGACCGTAACCGACTTGCTCGCCGGCGCGAGCACGATGGAGCTGACCGGCCCGCGGTCCGCCGTCGCCGTGAACAGCGCCGAGCGCGTCGTGCCGGTCGGCATCGTGGCCGTTATCGAATCGGATGCGGCGGCGCTCACGGTTCCGAGCCTCCAGAGCTCTCCGGAAGCGTTTCCCGCGGCGTTCGTCGTCGAGGAGACCTGCTGCCCCAGGGTCGAGCGGCTCGCGTCGAAATAACCGCCGGCGCTCACGATCGTCCAGCTCACCGTCACGCCGGGAACCGCGTTCCCGAATGCATCCTCGACGCGGACAACGAGCGGCGATGCGACTTCCTGATTGACGACCGCATGCTGAGCGTCGCCGCTCGCGATCGCGATTCGATCGGGAGTGGCGTAACTCACCGAAAGCGGCGTCGCGGAAGACGAAATCACCGAACCGCTCGAGGCGTAGATCGTTATCGATTCGACCTTCGTATCGGTGATGCGAAGCTCCGCGTCTCCCAGATCCGCGGGCACGAATTGATA
>JBFYZJ010000329.1:0-5099 GCA_041309565.1 Candidatus Krumholzibacteriota bacterium | reverse complement strand
GGGAGGAAGCCGGCTTCTCGACCAATAAGACCGACTTCTGCATCAAGGGGCTCATGTCGGTCAATCTGCTCGACCTGAAAGACTTCGTGCCGACGAGATTCCATTTCAACCTCGGGTATCGCTTCAACCGGAACGAGGACGACGGCTACGGCATCCTCTACGCGAACAATCCCGATTCGAGCGGATTCTATCCGCCGGCCTATCCGAAATCCCCCGAGGGGACGGGATCGAGTTTCAACGACGTTATGCGCTTCGGCACCGGCCTCGAGTTCCTCGCGAAGGGATCGAGCCTTTTCGTCGAGTTCCTCTGGGACAACTACCTGAACGCGGACTTCGTCGAGCCGGCCGCCGGCGACACGACCTCGTACTACCTCGCGGGCAGCAAGAGCGTCTACACGATCACGCCGGGCGTGAAGCTCGTTTCCTCGACGGGCGCCGCGGTGACGCTCGCGGCCGACTTCAGCTTGAATCCCGAGGACGACAAGGCGTTCGTCCGTCCTCCCGATTGGGCCGTCTATTTCATCCTGTCGATGGGGGGCAACGTGCTCCCGCAGGACACGGACGGCGACGGCATCGAGGACAAGGCCGACGCCTGTCCCTCCGAGCCCGAGGATTTCGACGGGATCGAGGACACGGACGGGTGCCCCGATCTCGACAACGACAAGGACGGGATCTCCGATAAGGACGACGCCTGCGCCGATCTGGCGGAGGACTTCGACGGCTTCCAGGACGAAGACGGCTGTCCCGATCTCGATAACGACGGCGACGGCATCGTGGATCTTAAGGACAAGTGTCCGAACGAGCCCGAGGATTTCGACGGGGTCGCGGACGACGACGGATGCCCGGACGTCGTGCAGGACAGCGATAACGACGGCATCCCCGACGACAAGGACACATGCCCGATGAAGGCCGAGGATTTCGACGGCTTCCAGGACGAGGACGGCTGTCCCGATCTCGATAACGATCTCGACGGCATCACGGACGACACGGACAAGTGCCCGAACGAGTCCGAGACGTACAACGGCCACCTCGACGAGGATGGTTGTCCGGACGAGCGCCCGATCGAGGAGAAATTCATCCTCCAGGGATGCAATTTCGAGACAGGCTCGGCGGCGATCACGCCCGATTCGTACGCGCTTCTCGACAAGGTCGTGAAATCGCTCAAGGCCTATCCCGAGGTGCGGGTGGAGATCGCGGGCCATACGGACAACGTCGGGAAGGACGACTTCAACCTCGGATTGTCCCAGCGCCGCGCCGAATCCGTGAAGCAGTATCTCGTGAACGCGGGTATCAGCGCCGACCGGATCGTCGCGAGGGGCTACGGCGAGACGAGTCCGATCTCGACGAACGACACTCCGGCGGGGCGCGCCGAGAACAGGCGCATCGAGTTCCGCCGGCTCAACTAGAGACGCTCGAGCCGAGCTCGAAAAACGCGAAGGGGGCGATTCGTCGCCCCCTTTTTCATATCCGCGAATCCAGCGAGCCCGGAAAGGGCCGCCCGCCCGACCGCTCAGGAACGCGCGCGCGCGGCGCGCCGCGGCCTCCGTTTCTTGGTCCGCTGCCAGAGGCGCTCCATCTCGTCGAGGCTCATCGCATGGAGCTTTTTCCCACCCCGTGCCGCCCGGCGTTCGACCTCGCCGAAACGCCGGACGAATTTCCTCGTCGTTCCTTCGAGGACGCTCTCCGGGTCGATATCGAGGAACCGGGCGAGGTTCACCGCGGTGAAGAGGATATCGCCGACCTCGTCCTTGATCCGCGCCCGGGAGCCGCCCCGCAGCTCCGCGGCGAGCTCCGCCGCCTCCTCGCGGAGCTTATCGAGAATGCCGTCGCAGTCGGGCCAGTCGAATCCGACGCCGGCCGCCTTTCGCTGGACGGCGGCGGCCCGGCGAAAGGGCGGGAGCTTCGCGGGAACGTCGGAGAGGAGACCGCGCGCGGGACGCTTCCGTTTCTCGGCCCGCTTTATCCGCTCCCATTCGGCGAGGCTCTCCGCGCTGTTCGCCGCGCGCGTGCCGCCGAACACATGCGGGTGACGGCTGACGATCTTCGCGTGAACCCGCGACACGATTTCGGCGAGCGGCGTTTCCCGTTTCTCGAGGAGGAGCTCGTGGATGAAGATGAGGATGAAGAAGACGTCGCCGAGCTCCTCTTCGACATGACGCCGGTCTTTTCCCTTCTCGGCCTGCAGGAGCTCGTAGGATTCGTCGATGAGGTGGGAGATCATGTCCTCGACGTCACGTTCGCGGTCCCACGGGCAGCCGTCCGGCGCCCGGAGTCTCCGGAGCGTCTTCCGGAGGGCCGCGATCTCCGCGCCGATCGCGCGATCGGATTTCGCCATTCCGTCTCCCCCTTCCTGTTCCCTGCGCCGGCGCGATCGTAACCGATATCCCGGGCGAAGGCAAGCGCGCGTCCGGAAAAGCGCTGTTGCGCGTCCCCGCTCATCCTGATACAATGAATAATTGCCCTTTGCACGAAAAGACGGTGGGTATGGACACGATCCGAATCCGTGGAGCGCGCCAGCATAATCTCAAGAACATCGATCTCGAGCTGCCGCGGCGCGCCCTCGTCGTCGTCACCGGCGTTTCCGGTTCCGGCAAGTCGTCGCTGGCGTTCGACACGATCTTCGCCGAGGGGCAACGCCGCTACATCGAGTCGCTCTCGACCTACGCGCGGCAATTCATCGAGAAGCTCGAGCGCCCCGACGTCGACGACATTGCAGGCTTGAGCCCGACGATCGCGATCAGGCAGAAAAACACGGTGACGAGCGCGCGCTCGACCGTCGGGACGGCGACGGAGATCTACGACTATCTTCGATTGCTGTTCGCCCGCGTCGGGAGGACGGTTTGCCCCCGATGCCGCATCGAGGTGCGCGCGCACACGCCGAGCGACGCGGCGCAGGAGATCATCGCCGCATACGGGGGAACACGGATCAGTCTCCTGATGCCGATCGGATCGGTCGACGCCGCGGAGTGGAAAACGAAGCGCGGCTATCTGCTCTCGCGCGGATACTCGCGGCTCTTCGCCGGGGGGGAAGCGGTTCGCGTCGAGGATTACGCCGTCGGGAGGGGAGCTCGCGCGGAGATCGTGGTGCTCTTCGACCGCCTCGACGCGGTCGAGGCGAATCGGACCCGGATCGCCGAGGTCGTGGAGCTCGCATACCGGGAATCGGCGGGGAGCATCGAAGTGGCGGGGGAGGGGGGAACGGCGCGCCGCTTCACGCAGGCGCCGCTCTGTTCCTCGTGCGGCGCGTCCTATCAGGCGCCGAGCCCGCTCCTCTTCTCGTTCAACAGCCCGTACGGCGCCTGTCCGGACTGCCACGGATTCGGCGACCGGATGGAGTTCGCCGAGGACCTCATCGTTCCGGACCGGCGGCTTTCGATCGAGAAGCGGGCGATCGATCCGTGGTCGCGCGAACGCTTCGCCTATTTCCAGCACCGGCTCCTCGAGTTCTGCCGCGCGAAGCGGATTCCCGCGCTCGTTCCGTGGATGGATCTTCCCGCCGAATCGAGGAAGCTCGTCCTCGAGGGAGAAGGGAAGTACCTCGGCGTGATCCCCTTTCTCGAGAAGCTCCGGGAAAAGAGCTACAAGAAGGGGCACCGCTTCTTCACCCGCAAGTACATGGCGTTCACGACGTGCCGCACGTGCGAGGGTGGACGGCTCACGCGCGACGCGTACCACGTGCGCATCGGGGATTTCACGATCCGGGATCTCGTCCGGATGATCCCGGCGCGGGCGCTCGAGGCGATCGAGGGGGCGCCGTACACGGATCAGGACCGGCGCATCGCGAAGGATATCCTGTCGGAGATCTCGGCTCGCCTGCGGTTCATGATCGACGTCGGGCTCGGGTATCTCACGCTCGATCGGCTGACCCGCACGCTCTCGGGAGGGGAGGCGCAGCGCATCAATCTGGCGAATTCGCTCGGGGCCAGCCTCGTCGACGCGCTCTACATCCTCGACGAGCCGTCGATCGGGCTGCACGCGGCCGACAACGAGCGGCTCGTCTCGGTGCTCGGACGCCTCAGGGATCTCGGCAATACCGTTCTCGTCGTCGAGCACGATCCCGATATCATCCGGTCATGCGATTACCTCGTGGATCTCGGGCCGGGCCCGGGGAGCTGCGGTGGAGCGGTGCTGTTCAGCGGAACGATCGAGCGCGCGCGCGCCGCGCGCGTCCCGGAATCGAGAACGATCGATTGGCTCTTTCACGAGCGTCCCGGCGCGGCGGTGCCGAAGCGGCGGCGCCGGCAGTACGGCTCGATCGAGCTCGAGGGAGTCGTCGAGCACAACCTCAAGGGCGTCGACGTGCGCTTTCCGCTCGGCCTCGTCACGTGCGTGACGGGGGTTTCCGGATCGGGCAAGAGCAGCCTCGTCGTCGACGTGCTCTACCCCGCGGCGTCGCGGGACCGGATACCGGCGATGGGGCGTCTCGGGATCAAACGGTGCGATATCCGGGGCGCGCTCGACCGCGTGCTCCTCGTCGACCAGAGCGCGATCGGCTCCTCCCCGCGGTCGAATCCCATCACCTACATCAAGGGATTCTCGTTCATCCGCGACATATTCGCGTCCCAGCAGGCCGCGAGCGGGCGGGGGTTCGACGCGGGACGGTTCAGCTTCAACCGGTCGGGAGGCCGCTGTCCCCGATGCCAGGGCATGGGATTCCGGCGGGTCGAGATGCACTTCATGGCCGACGTCTTCGTCCCGTGCGAGGAGTGCGAGGGGAAGCGCTACAACGCGGAAACGCTCGAGGTGCGGTACCGCGGGAAGGATATCAGCGAGGTCCTCGCCATGACGGTCGACGACGCGATCCTCTTTTTCGACGCGGCGCCGCAGCTGGGGGAGAAGCTCTGGATTCTCTCGAAGGTCGGGCTCGGCTACCTTACCCTCGGGCAGCCCTCGAACACCCTCTCGGGAGGGGAAGCGCAGCGCATCAAGATCGCGCGCGAGCTCGCCGAGTCGACGGGGCAGCGCAATCTCTACATCCTCGACGAGCCGACGACCGGTCTTCATATGAGCGACGTCGACCGGCTCCTCGGCGTTTTCGACGAGCTCGTGGCGGCCGGGCACACGGTCGTCGTCATCGAGCACAACATGGAGGTCATCGC
>JBFYZJ010000328.1:0-6779 GCA_041309565.1 Candidatus Krumholzibacteriota bacterium | reverse complement strand
CACCGCCACGAACAAGGACCTCCTCGGGCTCGTGCATGAAGGCAGATTCCGTGAGGATCTCTACTACCGCATCAACATCTTCCCGATCCGCGTTCCGGATCTCAAGGAGCGCGTCGAGGATATCGAACCGCTCTGCGCCCACTTCCTGTCGACCTTCTGCCGGCTGTACGGCATCCCGCCGAAGAAGATCTCCCCCGAGGCGATGTCGCTGCTCATCGCCTACGATTGGCCCGGGAACGTGCGCGAGCTCGAGAACCTCGTGAACCGGATCATCATCATCTCGAAGAAGGAGACGATTCTCCCCGAGGACCTGCCGGACGTCATCCTGCGGCGGCCCGAGAGCGCGCGGGCGCAGTCGCGCGCGACGATCGAGGAAACGGTCGACTCCCTCCTCGAGAACGTGGAGCTGACGACGGGCGACCCGATTCTCCCCCGGATCGAGGGAATGATCGTGAGCAAGGTGGTCGAGAAGATCGGCGACAAAACGAAGGCGGCCGCCGTGCTCGGGATATCGAAGCCGACCGTCTATGCGAAACTGAAGAAGTATGGAAAAAACAAGAGCGCGTAGCCGCTCCCCCCTCATCGTCCCGGCGCTCGTGGTTCTCGCCGCCCTCGTCGCCGTCTACCTCCCCCTGCGATCGCGCGTCGCGAGCTCCGATCGCGCGCGGGAAGCGCCCGCGCGAGGGACCGCAGTCAGCGTGTTCTTCACGAATCAGCTCGCGGGATACCGCGAGCCGTGCGGCTGAAAGAAAGACAAGCAATGCGGGATGGCCCGGTGGGCTTCCCTCGTCGATACCAGGCGGTCCGAGCGGGGAACGCTCCTCGTCGACACGGGCGATTTCTCCCTGCCTCCCGACACGCGGAACCGCGATCTCAAGGAACGGTACTTCTTCGAGGCGATGAAGCTCCTCCGGTACGACGCCGTCGCCGTCGGCGAAGTCGAAACGCAGGGGGATCTTCTCGCGGCCGCCGAGCGCTGCGGCCTCCCGCTCGTGAGCTCGAACCTCCGCACCCGCACCGTGAAGCGGCCCCTCGCCTCCGAATCGATCGTCAAGGAGGTCGGCGGCTCCCGCACGCTCTTCGGGCGCAGGGGCGCCGTGCGCGTCGGCATCTTCGCCGTCGTGCTCCCGTCGTTCATTCACCGCGCCGGCCCGGACGGACGCCCGCAGTACGACGTTTTCGATCCGAAGCTCGCGGCGCTCGCCGCGGCGACGAACCTGCGCGCTCGTGGATGCGACCTCGTCATCGCCGTGAGCCACCTCGGATGGCGCAACAGCCTCGAGCTGGCGCGGGACGTGCCCGGAATCGATATCGTGTTGAACGGCCACCGCGAGCACGCGCGGACGCATCTGGAGCGCGTGGGTTCGACGGCCGTCGTCGACGCCGGGGAGAAAGAATGGTCGTTCGCCGAGGTGTCCGTGACATTCGACGGCGATTCGCTCGCCATCGCCGCCGCGAACGTCTGCGGCGAGGCGCTCGCGGGGCGCGAGGATCCGCGCCTGATCGGACTTCAAGAGAGATACGCCGCGGAGCTGCGGCGCGTCTCGCCGGGCGCCGCGAAACGCTAGGCGCGCCCCGGCCCCGGGCTCTCCGCGGCGGAGCGTGCCGGCCGCATGCACATGAAGGCTTGCCGTTTGAGTGTTATACCGCTTCGGAGTGGAAAATGGTGGGGACTGTAGGATTTGAACCTACGACTTCTATCGTGTGAGGATAGCACTCTACCGCTGAGTTAAGCCCCCACGCATCCGCAATTGTATAAAACACGGCGCCCGATTGCAAGCGCCGGAATCATCATAACGGCCGGCCATTCGAATCGCCGGGCGTTTCCGGCCCCTCGGGTTCCTCGGACTCCTCGGCCGCTGTTCGGTCTTCGAGCGGGATGCCGCCGGCTTCCCTCGCCTTCTCGGCCTCCCTCATGACGGCCTTCGCCGCATCGAGATCGCTCTCCTTGACGAAGAGCCTCACCTGTCCGAGACCGTCGACGGTGAACGGGAGAATGATCGGCGTCACGCCCGTGCGGACGGCGACCTCGATCCCCTCGGACTCGAGCATCCCCTTGATGACCTGCGCCTCGAAATCCCCCTGCACCTTCGCGAGCTCGACGAGCTTTTCGTTCCGCTCATTCCTCGAATTCTCCATCGTTTTCCTCCCGGCCTTATGATAATACTACCTCCCGGGAGGATGGGCAAGACAATGCTGGTTCGCTCGCGCGGAGGGGAGAGGCTTCGATGAATTTGGGCGCGCATATGTCCATCGCCGGGGGAATGCCCCGGGCCCTTGAGCGGGCCCGCTCGATCGGGTGCAACGCGGTGCAGCTTTTCGTAAAAAACACGAACCAGTGGAGAACGCGCGCGCTCGGCGCCGGCGAGATCGCGAGCTTCAGGGCGGCGGCGGGGATGTTCGCCCCGAGCTTCGTTCTCGCCCATTCGAGCTACCTCGTCAACCTCGCGTCGCCGGACCGGAAGATCCTCGAGCGGTCGATCGCGGGCTTCATCGAGGAAATGCGGCGCGCGGGGGCGCTCGGCATTCCGTACATGGTCGTCCACCCGGGAAGCCATCGCGGCGCGGGTGAAACGGCGGGCCTGAAGCGGATCGCCGCGAGTCTCGACGAGGTTCTCTCGGCGGCGGGCGAGCGCGCGCCGGAGATTCTGCTCGAAACGACCGCCGGCCAGGGGAATTCGCTCGGAGCCACGTTCGATCAGCTCGCGCGCATCATCGGCGCGGCGCGCGCGAGCGGCTCGCTCGGCGTTTGCTTCGACACCTGTCACGTGTTCGCGGCCGGGTACGACCTGCGGACGAAGGGGGCGTACGAGAGGACGATCCGCGAGTTCGACCGCGCGCTCGGGCTCGGGCGGCTCAAGGCGTTTCATGTGAACGATTCGGCGAAGGGGCTCGGAAGCAGGGTCGACCGGCACGCGCTCATCGGCGCCGGCGCACTCGGGATCGGAGCGTTCACCCTTCTCATGAGAGACGAGCGGTTCATCGACCGCCCCATGGTGCTCGAAACGCCCAAGGGGCCGGACGATACAAACGACAGGCTGGCCCTCGCGCTGCTGCGGAATCTTCGCGCCGGCCGGCGGCGCCGGGCGCGGAAGGGATAAAGACGCGTCACGCCGAGAACTCGGCGGCGAGCTTCCAGTACGGATCGGAAACCGGGTGCGTCAGCTCCATCGCCTCGTCGCCGCGGATCACGCGCAGACCCTCCACCTCGGGAACGATCTCCCCGCAGCTCGCGCTCGCGATGCCCTCGGCCGCGAGCGCCTCGACGAGCTCGTCGGCGTCGCTTCCGTCGACGGCGGCGATGAGCGTGCCCTCGCTGATCGACGAGAAGGGATCGAAGCCGAAGACCTCGGCGGTCTTCTTCACGACCGGCTGGACCGGAATGAGATCCTGCTCGATTCGCAGTCCGTAGGATCCGGCCCGCGCCATCTCGTAGAGCCCGCCCCAGATGCCGCATTCCGTCGCGTCGTGCATGACGTGCACGCCCTTGAAGGTGCGGGCGATCGCGCAATCGTCGAGCACGCTCATCTGCGAGAAGACGGCGGCGGCTTCCTTCTGAAATGTCTCCCCTCCCGCCTCGACGAACTTCCCCGGAAAGAGCGCGGCGAGGAGACCCGTCGTCTCGATCGCCGGCCCCTTCGTGATCACGATCTCGTCCCCGATCTTCACCCGGTGGGGGCCGCGCAGCTGCTTCTCGTCGCCGATGGCGATCGCCGTCGCTCCGCCGACCATCGGGTAGCCGCATCCGGTGTACCGGGCCGTATGCCCCGTCACGACGCTGATGCCGTACCGCCGCGCCTCGTCGTGCACGGAGCTCCACAGCTCCTCGAGCTGCTCCTCGGTCGTCTCGGGAGGCATGTTGAGATCGATCGCGAGATGCCGCGGCTCGAGCCCCGAGACCGCGACGTCGCAGAACACGATGTGGAAACCGAACCACGCCGCACGCGCGAATCCGAGCGACGGGACGATGAAGAACGGATCGGTCGACAGCGCCATGACCTTGTCGCCGATCCTGATCACCCCGTAATCGACGCCGTGCCGCGGGCCGATGATGACGCTCTCGTCGGAAGCGCCCAGGCGGGGGTAGATGACGCGATCGAAGAATTCCGGGTGTATCTTGCCGAGATCCGGCAGCTTCGATGGACTCATGGATGATACCTCCGCCGCGGAGTATCCCCGCAAACGGCCGTTCTGTCAAGGCGCTCGCCCGGGCGTCCGGCGTTTTTCCTTGTCCCCGCTCGGCGCCGTCCCTATAATCCGAGGCTCAGACGCATGGGAGGGACATTCATGTATGACGTCACCATCATCGGATCCGGACCCGCGGGGCTCACCGCGGCCATCTACGCGCGCCGCGCGGAGCTCTCCACGCTCGTCGTCTCGGGGATGCAGCCCGGCGGGCAGCTCACGATCACGTCCGAGGTCGAGAATTTCCCGGGATTTCCCGAGGGCATCCAGGGGCCCGAGCTCATGAACCGGATACAGCAGCAGGCGGAGAAGTTCGGCGCCGAGATCGACTTCGGCGAAGCGACCGCCGTCGATCTCGCCGGGAAGCCGTTCAAGGTCGCCATCGGGAAACGGGTCGTCGAAACCCGTTCGATCATCGTCGCGACGGGCTCGGCGTCCCGCTGGATCGGCATCGAATCGGAAATGAAGCTCCTCGGCAAGGGCGTATCGGGCTGCGCGACATGCGACGGATTCTTCTTCACCGGCAAGCGCGTCGCCGTGGTCGGCGGCGGGGACGCGGCGATCGAGGAGGCGACCTTCCTCACGAGATTTGCGAGCGAAGTGACCATCGTGCACCGGCGCGACGAGCTCCGCGCGTCGAAGGCGATGCAGAATCGCGCCCTCGAGAACCCGAAGGTCCGCTTCGAGTGGAACTCGGTCGTCGAGAACGTGCTCGATCCTGCGCAGAACAAGGTCACCGCGCTCGTTCTCAAGAACGTCAAGACGGGGGAACTGAAGGAAATTCCCGTGGACGGCGTCTTCGTGGCGATCGGCCACGTGCCCGCCACGACGCTGTTCAAGGGCAAGCTCGAGCTCGACGAAAAGGGCTACATCGTCGCGCGCGGTACGCGCACCTCGGTGAGCGGCGTCTTCGCCGCCGGCGACGTGCAGGATCCGCGCTATCGCCAGGCGATCTCGGCGGCGGGGAGCGGCTGCCAGGCTGCCATCGAGGCGCTCAAGTTTCTCGAGGGGGAGGACGCCCAGCCGGGCTGGTGAGCGGTATGGAGGGATTCTCCGGAAAACGCGCCCTCGTCACGGGAGGCTCGCGCGGCATCGGGCGCGCGATCGCGCTTCGGCTCGCGGGGCTCGGGGCCGACGTCGCCGTCTCCTACGTGAAGAACGCGCAGGCGGCCGCCGAGACGGCGCTCGCGATCGAGCGTCTCGGCCGGCGCGCCCTCGCGATCAAGGCCGATGTCGTCGAGCCGAAAGAGGTGAAAGACCTCTTCTCGGCGGTAAAGGAATCGTTCGGGGGGCTCGACATCTTCGTTTCGAACGCCGTTTCCGGGGTGCTGGGCCCGGCGGCGCGCATCGGCAAATTCGGCTGGGACCTCGCGCTCAACGCGAACGCCCGCGCGTTCCTCCTCGGCGCGCAGGAGGCGGCGAAGCTCTTCCCCGAATCGGGCGGGAGAATCGTCGCGGTCTCGTCGATCGGGAGCTTCTCGTGCCTGCCCGGATATGCTGCGGTGGGCGCGAGCAAAGCGGCGCTCGAAACGCTCGTGCGGTATTTCGCGAAGGAGCTCGCGCCCCGGGGAATCAACGTGAACGCCGTCTCCGGCGGGCCCGTCGACACCGAGGCGCTCGACTATTTTCCCGAGAAGGAGCGCCTCCTCGAGATCTGGACGGAACGCACGCCGGGGGGACGCATCGCGAAACCGGACGAGATCGCGGCGGTGGCCGTGTTCCTGCTCTCGGACGACGCCTCGTGGATCCGGGGGCAGACGATCGTCGTCGACGGCGGACTCACTCTGTAGCGCTCACGCGCCGTCGAGGTGACGGCCTCCCTTGCGCTCCATCCATTCCTGCGGATCGGTGAAGTACTCGAGCGTGTCCTCGAGCGAAAGCCGGTGCTCGCGCTCGATGGAGGCGAGCAGGGTGAAGAACCGCTTCTCGGCCTTGTCCTTCGCCTGTCCGGCGAGCTTCTCGTAAAACTCTTCCCCCTTATGCTCGAATGCGATCGCCGTCTTGACCGCCGCGAGGTCGTCGTCGTCGCTCTCGGGGGAATCGGTCGCCTCCTTCACGAGGCGCCCGAGCGCCTCCGTGACCTTCGTCGGGATGTCCAACGAGAACCCGTCGGGCCATTTATTGCGCTCCTCGAGCTTCTTGTGGAGATCGACGAGACGCTTGTAGTGCTCGTTCTCGTCGGCGGCGATGGACTCGAACATCTGCCTGCCGAGCGCGTTCTTCGTGCGCTTCGCGTGGGCGAGATAGTAATCCCGCTCCTTTTCCTCGTTCGTGAGCGCGAGCTTGAGCGCTTCGAGCTTGCCGGTGTTATCCATTCGAACGTACCTCCCCTGGTTCCATCACTTGACACGAGGGGCCGCGGTGCCCTATTATCGTTGAGAATACTTATCGCTTGCAACCATCAAGGTACGTTCGCCCCCCGGGCAAGTAAAGCAAAAAGTGGGGCGGCACGAAAGGACACAGGCATGGCGAGTGAACGGGACCTCACGACACTCGACGTGCTCAGCATCGCGATCACATCGGAGATCGAGGCGATCAAGCTCTACCACCGCATGAAGGACAACTCGAAGAACCCCGACCTCAAGGCGAAGCTC
>JBFYZJ010000327.1:0-8237 GCA_041309565.1 Candidatus Krumholzibacteriota bacterium | reverse complement strand
GCCGTCCTTGCCCTTCTCCCCCTTCGCGGGCTTCTCGGCCGCTTCGGGGGCCTTCTCGGCCGGAGGCGGCGCCGCCGGCAGCTCGAGCTTCAGGCTCGACGCCGCGGCGAGCGTGCGCCCCGAATCGTCGTCGATGATCTGCGCGTAAATATGGTTGAGGCTGCGGAACACGCACAGCCGCGGCCGCGCCGCCGTGCCGTGGACCTGCTTGCGAACGCGCTCGTGCCGTCTCAACCTGCTGTGTCTCTTCTCCTGATTGATGTCTCTTTTCACCTGTCCAGACTCCCTCTCGCCTTACGTTCCCGTTCCGACGGCAGCCTTGCCGGCTTTGTGCTTGACCACTTCGCCCTTGTACCGGACCCCTTTGCCCTTGTACGGCTCGGGCGGCCTGAATTTGCGGATCTCGGCCGCCGTCTGGCCGACCTTCTCCTTGTCGATCCCCGTGATGTTGATCTTCTTGGGATCGGGAACCACGATGACGATCCCTTCGCGCGGCTCGTACCGGATCAGGTGCGCGAAGCCGAGGCTCAGAACGAGCGTCTTGCCCTTGAGCTCGGCGCGGTATTCGACCCCTTCGATCTCGAGATTCTGCTCGTATCCCTTGGACACGCCGTGCACCATGTTCGCGACGAGGGTCCGCGTGAGGCCGTGCAGCGAGCGGTGCATCTTCGAATCGCTCGGCCGCTTCACGACGACCTGCCCCTCGGCGAGCTCGATGATCATGTCGGGATGGAGCGCGCGGGAGAGCTCTCCCTTGGGCCCCTTGAGCTTGATCACGTTGCCCGCGAGCTCGGCCTTGACGTCCGACGGGACCGGCACCGGATATTTACCTACTCGTGACATATCGCCTTTCTACCTCCGTCGCTTCCCGCGCGCCGCGGGGAAGCATGTCGCGCCGGGCACGCCGGCGCGCCCGGTTACCAGATATGGCAAAGGACCTCGCCGCCGACGCCGAGCGCGTGGCATTCCTTGTCCGTCAACAGCCCCTTCGAGGTCGAGATGACCGCGATGCCGAATCCGCCCATGACGCGCGGAATCTTGTCCTTCGGGACGTACACGCGCCGGCTCGTGAGGCTCACGCGCTTCAGGCCCTCGATCGCGCAGATGCGCTGCTCGTCGTACTTGTAGTAGATCCGCAGCGTTCCCTGCTTGTTGTCGTCGATGTACTTCACGTTCTTCACGTACCCGTTGTCGAGGAGGATCTTCGCGATCCCCGCCTTGATGCGGGACGCGGGAACGTCGATGAACGTCTTCTTCGCCTTTTTCCCGTTGCGCAGCCGGACGATCATGTCGGCTATCGGATCGGTCATCATGACACCATCACCTCAAATTCTCTCTCGTGAATCGCCAACGCTCGTTGTCCTACCAGCTCGCCTTCGTGACGCCGGGGATTTTCCCCTCGAGCGCCAGCTCGCGGAAACAGATACGGCAGATGCCGAACTTGCGGAGATACGCCCGCGGGCGTCCGCACCTGCTGCACCGGAAATATGCCCGCACCTTGAATTTCGGCGGCCGCTTCGATTTCGCTACCAAGCACTTCTTCGCCACGGATTCTCCCTTTCCTCATCAGGACTGGCGGAGCGGCATGCCGAGGAGCATGATCAGCTCTTTCGCTTCCTCGTCCGTCTTCGCCGTCGTTACGATCGTGACATCCATTCCCATGACCTTCAGGACCTTGTCGTAATCGATCTCCGGAAATATGATGTGCTCCTTGACGCCGAACGAATAGTTGCCCCGGCCGTCGAAGCTCCGCGGGTTGAGCCCCCGGAAATCCCTGATTCGCGGGATCGCGACGTTGACGAGGCGGTCGAAAAACTCGAACATCCGCACGTGCCGAAGCGTGACGAAGCACCCGATCGGCATTCCCGCCCGCAGCTTGAATCCCGCGATGGCGGTCCGCGACCGCGAGGTCGCCGGGCGCTGCCCCGCGATGGTGGTGAGATCCTTCACCGCGGCCTCGAGGATCTTCGCGTCGTTGATCGCGTCGCCGACGCCCATGTTGATCACGATCTTCTCGAGGCGGGGCACCTGGTTCACGTTCTTGTAGCCGAACTTCTTCATCATTTCCGGGACCGCTTTTTCGTGGTACCGGAGCCTGATATTCGGTAGGTACTGTGTATTCGCCATCACGCTCACCGTTTCCGTTTCTCCGTTCCCGTGCCGGACGCGGCGACTCGCGGCCGCGCGCCGTCACGCCTCGTCACTTCTGCTCGCTCAACATCTCCTGGCATTTCTTGCACTTGCGCGCCTTGCTCCCGTCGCTGAGGATGACGACCGACGTGCGCGTCGGCTTGCTGCACTTCGGGCACACGAGCAGGACGTCCGAAATGTGGATCGGCGCCTCTTTCTCGACGATGCCGCCCTGCTGGCCTCCCTGGCCCTGCTGTTTCCGCGTATGCCGCTTGACGAGATGGACCTTCTCGACGATGACGCGGCCGGATTCGGGGAACACCTTGAGCACTTTGCCTTCCGAGCCCTTGGAGTTGCCCGTGATAACCTTGACGAGATCGTTCTTCTTGATTTTCATAGTCGCATTCCGTTCCCTTAAATGACTTCCGGGGCCAGGGAGACGATCTTCATGAACTTCTTCTCCCTGAGCTCGCGGGCCACCGGCCCGAAGATTCGGGTGCCGATCGGCTCCTTCTTATCGTCGATGAGCACCGCCGCGTTCTGGTCGAAGCGGATATAGCTGCCGTCTTTTCTCCTGAGCTCCTTGCGGGTCCGCACGACCACGCACTTGACGACCTGCCCTTTCTTGATCGCCGAGCCCGGGATCGCCATCTTGACGTTGGCGGCGATGATGTCGCCAATGCCCGCGTACCGCCGCTTCGATCCGCCCATCACCCTGATGCAGCGGACGCTCTTCGCGCCGGAATTGTCGGCGACCACCAACATGGTATACGTCTGTATCATTGTCGTGTACTCCTACTTCGCCTTCTCCAGGACCTCAACGACCCGCCAGCGCTTCATCTTGCTGAGCGGCCGCGTCGACATGACCTTCACGAGGTCGCCGACGTGCGCCGCGCGCTCCTCGTCATGGGCGTAGATCTTCGCCGTGCGCTTGATCATCTTCTTGTACAGCCGATGCTGGAAGATGCGCTCCACCGATACCGCGATGGTTTTGTCCATCGCATCGCTCACCACGCGCCCGACAATGACCTTTCTGGGCTTTCTTGTCTCCATCTTCACTCCTCGTGCCCGGGATCCGCGCCGGTCCGGATCTTCTCGTTGATGACCGTCCTGATGCGCGCGAGGTCCCGACGCGCGACGCGCGCTTTGAGCGGATTGTCGAGCCGCTTCAGGGCGAGCTGGATCTTCATGCGGGAAAGCTCCTCGGAGAGCTCGTCCGCCCGGACCTTGAGCTCGTCGATGCTCATCTCTCTCAGTTCCGTTACCTTCATGATTCAAACCGTCCGAATTGCTGAAATCCTCTTTCGCGTCTCCGTGCCGCCGCGTTCCGGCCTCAGCCGGTCACCTTCCCGGTCGCGACCCGGCGCACGAACTTCGTCTTCATCGGAAGCTTCGAGGAGGCGAGCTCCATCGCGCGGCGCGCCTCGCCGATCTCGACTCCCTCGAGCTCGAACAGGATGCGCCCCGGCTTCACAACCGCCACCCAGTACTCGGGCGCTCCCTTGCCCTTGCCCATGCGCGTCTCCGCCGGCTTCACCGTCACCGGTTTGTCGGGGAAGATCCTGATCCAGAGCTTGCCCGCACGGTTGATGTGGCGCATGATCGCGACGCGCGCCGCCTCGATCTGGCGGTTCGTGACCCATGCGGGATCCTCGGTCTGCAGCCCGTACGTGCCGAAGTCGATGCTCGCGCCCCGGGTCGCCATGCCGCGTCTCCGGCCTCTCTGCTGCTTGCGGTACTTCGTTTTTTTCGGCATCAACATGATCGATCAATCCCTTTCTACGGCCTCTCTCCGCGCTGCCGGGAGCTCTCGTCGATCGCGGCTTCGCTCATCTGCCGCCGGAAATCCTTCGGGAACAGCTCCCCGAGATAGATCCAGACCTTCACGCCGACCGCGCCATACGTCGTGAACGCGGTCGAGCGGGCGAAATCGATTTCTGCGCGAAGGGTATGCAGCGGAACGCGTCCGTCCATGTACCCCTCGACGCGGGACATCTCGGCGCCGCCGAGGCGGCCCGAAGTCTTGATCTTGATCCCCTGCGCACCCATGCGCATCGCGGAACCGATCGCCTTCTTCATCGCGCGGCGATACGAGACACGCTGCTCGATCTGCCCGGCGATGTGGTCGGCGACGAGCTGCGCGTTGAGCTCGGGGCGCTTGACCTCGCGGATGTCGATCTGGACGTCCTTCAGCGTGAGATGGCAGAGCTCCTCGCTCAGGAAATCGACCTCGGCGCCCTTCCGCCCGATCACCATGCCCGGCCGCGCGGTGTGGATATGCACCCGCACCTTGTCGCCGCGCCGCTCGATCTCCGTCTTCGAGACGCCCGCTCGCGCGAGACGCTTCTTGATATACTTCCGAATCGTGACGTCCTCTTCCAGCCAGTGCGCGAAATTCTTGGTCGCGAACCACTTGGAATCCCACGCCCGGTTGATGCCGAGCCTCAACCCTATGGGATTAGTCTTCTGACCCAAAAGTGCCTCCTCGTGTTAGCTCGCCGGTTCTTCTTTGTGCTCGACGACCACAATGATGTGGCTCGACCGTTTCCGTATACGGTACGCGCGACCCTGCGCCCGCGCCCTGATCCGGTACATCGTTCTGCCCTCGTTGATGCGGATCTCCTTGACGTCCATGTGCGACGGCTCGATCGGGTGTTCGCTCATCCCGGCGAGGTTGTGCATCGCGGACATCACGGTTTTTCCGATGGGCTTCGCCGCGTACCCCTTCGAGAATTTCAGAATTTCGAGGGCCTTCTCGACGGACTTCCCCCGGACGAGATCGGCGACGATCTTCGCTTTCTGCGGGGAGACCCTCACGTGCCGCGCGATGGCGCGTGCTTCCATGTTCATTTACCTCCGACCGATCACGCCGTCTTTTTTCCGCCCGGATGTCCACGGTAGACCCGCGTCGGAACGAATTCGCCGAGCTTGTGGCCCACCATATTCTCGGTGATGAACACCGGAATGAACTTGTTGCCGTTGTGAATCGCCAGCGTCTGCCCCACGAACTCCGGCGAGATCGTCGAACGGCGCGCCCACGTTTTGGCGACCTTCTTGTCCCCCGCCTCGTTCATCTTCTCGAGCCGCCTGACGAGCTTCTCGTCGATAAAGGGGCCCTTCTTCAGTGATCTGGCCATCGAACCTCCATGCCGTTTCTGAGCCGCTCTCCCTCGAGAGCGCCCCGGGCCGCGCCGCGAGGCCGGCCCGCGCCTGCGACTACTTCTTCCTCCGGTGAACGATCAGCTTGTCGGAGTGCTTGCGCCGGCGCGTCTTGAACCCCTTCGTCGGCTTTCCCCACGGGGTCGTCGGATGCCTGCCGCCGCTCGATTTTCCCTCGCCGCCGCCCATCGGATGATCGATCGGGTTCATCGCGACGCCGCGGACCTTCGGCCTGCGGCCGAGCCAGCGCGTGCGCCCCGCCTTGCCGATCGAAACGTTCTCGTGATCGATATTGCTCACCTGTCCGATCGTCGCGTAGCACTCCTTGCGGACCTTGCGGAGCTCGCCGCTCGGGAGCCGCAGGAGCACGTGATTTCCTTCCTTCGCCATGAGCTGCGCGTACGATCCGGCGCTCCGCGCCATCTGCCCGCCGCGCCCCGCGGTGAGCTCGATGTTGTGAATGAAGAGCCCCGTCGGGATCTTCTCCATCGGAAGCGAGTTCCCCGGATGGATGTCCGCGTCGGGCCCCGAGTGGATCGTGTCGCCGACCTTGACGCCGTGCGGCGCGAGGATGTAGCGCTTCTCGCCGTCCGCGTAGACGAGCAGCGAGATGAACGCCGAGCGGTTCGGATCGTACTCGAGCGCCGACACCTTCGCCGGGATGCCGATCTTGTCGCGCTTGAAGTCGATGATGCGGTACTTCTGCTTGTGCCCGCCGCCGATGTGACGGCTCGTGATGTGACCGTCGTTGTTGCGGCCTCCCGAGCGCTTCAGCACCTCGAGGAGCGCCTTCTCCGGCGCCTTCTTCGTGAGCACCGAGTAGTCGATCGTCGTCTTGTAGCGCTGGGCCGGCGTTATCGGTTTATACTTCTTGATAGCCATCGGTCAGTTCCTCTTTCCGAAACCTCACACCTGATCGAAAATGTCGATGTTCTGCCCCTCGGCGACCGTGACGAACGCTTTCTTCCGGTCGGGGCGCTTCCCTTCGAACCGTCCGCCCTTCATCATCGCCTTTTTCGGCTTGCCGCGCATGACGGCGGTCCGCACGCCCTTCACGGTGACGCCGAACATCTTCTCGACGGCGAGCTTGATCTCGCGCTTGTTGGCGGCGGGGTGCACCTCGAAGATGAACTTGTTGTCCGCTTCCTTCACCTCGTTGCTGCGCTCGGTGATGACGGGCTTCAGGATGATCTTCGTCAAATCCTTCATCTCGCAAACACCCCCTCGATCGAGGAGAGCCCTTCCTTCGTGATGAGCAGCACGTCGGCGCGGAGGATGCCGTAGGCGTGCATGTTACGCCCCTCGATCACGTCGACGCCGGGAATGTTCCGCATCGAGCGGTACACGGCGTCGTTCCACGCGTCGGTGACGAAGAGCACGCGCTTGCCGCCGAGCCCCGCGGCGAGGAGGAAGCTCGCGAACGGCTTCGTCTTCGGCCGGTCGGCGGCGACGCCCTCGACGAGGACGACGCGCTCGCTCTTCCCCTTGTCGCTGAGCGCGGAGACGAGCGCGAGGCGCTTCATCTTGCGCGGGATCGCGTAATGGTAGTCGCGCGGATGCGGCCCGAACACGACGCCGCCGTGCCGCCAGATCGGAGAGCTCCGCATGCCCGCGCGCGCGCGGCCGGTGCCCTTCTGACGATACGGCTTCTTCGTGCTGTAGCTCACATCGCTGCGCCCTTTCGCCTTCGACGTTCCGCGCCGCTGATTCGCCAGATACTGGCGGACGGAATCGTAGAGGACCGCCTTGTTGACGGGAGCGCCGAAGAGCGCTTCGGGCAGCTCGACCGTGCCTTTCAGATTACCGCTGAAATCGAACAGTTTTGCACTCGCCATGATTCTTCCTCTCGAACGCCTCACGAGGAGGCCGTGACGGCCAGGATCGTATTCGCCGCTCCCGGCACGGCCCCGCGAACCAGGATCAGATTATTCTCGACGTCGATCTCGACGACCTTGAGATTCTTCACGGTGAACAGCGTGTAGCCCGTTCGCCCCGCCATCCGCTTGCCCTTCATCACGCGCGACGGGTAGGCGGAGCTGCCGATGGAGCCGGCCACGGCGTGCGATTTCGAACCGTGCGTTTCGTCGCCGCCGTGGAAGTTGTGGCGCTTGACGAGCCCCGTGAAGCCGCGCCCCTTCGACTTGCCGGTCACGTCGACCCGCTCGACGCCGTTGAAAATGCTCACGTCGATCATCTGGCCGGCGGTGAACTCCTCGGCGTTGTCGACGCGGAACTCCTCCAGGTGCTTGTACACCGGAAGGTTCGCCTTCTTGCAGTGCCCGATCGCCGCGAGCTTCGCCTTCGTCGCCTTGACGGCGCCGAAACCGAGCTGCACCGCGCCGTATTTCTCCTTCTTCACCGTCTTCACCTGCACGACGGGGCAGGGACCGAGCTCGATGACCGAAACGGGCACCTGAGTTCCGTCCGCCTCGAATATGTGCGTCATGCCTATCTTCCTGCCGATCAGCCCTCGCATTGCGCCGTCCCCCTTCATACCTTGATCTCGATGTCGACACCGGCCGGGAGATCGAGCTTCTGCAGCGCGTCGACCGCCTTCGTCGTCACGTTCGTGAGATAGATGAGGCGCTTGTGCACCCGGATCTCGAACTGCTCGCGCGACTTCTTGTCGATGTTCGGCGAACGCAGAACCGTATAGACGGTGCGCCTGGTGGGGAGCGGTATCGGCCCCGACACCTCAGCGCCCGTTCTCTTCGCCGTCTTGACGATCTCCTCGGCGCTCCGGTCGAGCATCGAGTGCTCGTACGCCTTGAGCTTTATTCGTATCTTCTGTCCGTCCACCGGGCAACCTCCATCCGCGGCAGATTGTTACTCTATGATATTGGTCACGATGCCGGCGCCCACGGTGCGTCCGCCCTCGCGGATGGCGAACCGCAGCTCCTTCTCCATCGCGATCGGCGTAATCAGCTCGATCGACAGCTCCGCATCGT
>JBFYZJ010000326.1:0-4813 GCA_041309565.1 Candidatus Krumholzibacteriota bacterium | reverse complement strand
GGGAGCGAAGGGCGCCGAGGCCGAGAAGCGGATCGACGCGCTTCTCGACGCGCTCTACGCGGGGACGAAGCTCGGATCGCCGGACGAGCGGCTCCGGCTGTTCGATCTCTCGCGCGATGACCTGCTCAAGCAAGGGGATTCCTTCGTCGATTTCGCGGTGAAGCTCGGCGCGGAGGCGCGTGCGATCGAGGAGAAGGAGAAGGCTTCGAACGGCGCCCACCAGCGCCTCGGCGCCCGCCTCATGGAGGCGCTCATGCTGTGGAAAGGCGGAAACGTCTATCCCGACGCGAACGGGACGATGCGCCTCACCTACGGCGCGGTGAAAGGCTATCGCCCGCGCGACGCCGTCTCGTACGGATACATGACGACGCTCGCCGGTATCGTGGAGAAGCACACGGGGGTGGATCCGTTCGACTGCCCGAAGGAGCTCTTCGCGCTGCACGAGAGCATGGATTTCGGGGTGTACGAGGACGCCGCGCTCGGCGACGTGCCGGTCGATTTTCTCTCGACGTGCGACATCACGGGGGGCAACTCCGGCAGCCCGATCATGAACGGCAAGGGGGAGTGCATCGGCACGGCGTTCGACGGCAACTACGAGAGCATCTCGTCGGACTATCTCTTCATCAAGGAGACGACGCGGTCGATCAACGTCGATTCCCGGTACATCCTCTTCATCATGGACAAGATGAGCGGTGCGAGTCGGTTGCTCGACGAGATGAAGGCAAAATAGGAACTCATGGGACTGTTCTTCGCGCTCATGACGGCCCTCATGTGGGCCGCAGCGATCATCTATCTGAAGCGATCGGGGGAGACGGCTCCCCCGTTCGCGCTCAATTTCTTCCGCGTGGCGCTCTCGAGCGCCCTGCTCGCGCCGACCGTCGTGCTCGCGGGGCAGGAGCTCTTCTACCCGGCGCCGCTCCGCGATTACCTCATCCTGATCGCGAGCGGCGTCGTCGCGATCGCGATCTCCGACACCTTCCTCCTCATGGCCCTGAACCGTCTCGGGGCGGGGATCATGGCGATCGTCGACTGCCTCTACGCGCCCTTCGTGGTGCTCTTCGCGTTCATCATGCTCGGCGAGCGGCTCGGCGTGTGGCAGTGGGCGGGGATGGCGCTCGTCATCGTCGGGGTGCTCATCGCGGCGCGCCACGAGCCGCCCGGGGGCACGACGCGGCGGCAGATACTCGTCGGGAGCATGTTCGGCGTCCTCGCCATGGCGACCGTCGCCTTCGGCATCGTGCTCGCGAAGCCGGTGCTCGAGCGTTCTCCGATTCTCTGGGCGACGACGGTGCGGCAGTTCGGCGCGCTCGTGGTCATGATTCCCGCCGCACTTTTGCTCCCCGAGCGGCGCGGGATATTCGGCCTCTTCCGCCCGTCGCGGAGCTGGAAGTACATGATCCCGGCCACGCTCCTCGGCTCCTACCTCGCGCTCATTTTCTGGATCGGGGGAATGAAGTACTCGCTCGCGGGCCCCGCGGCGATTCTGAACCAGACGAGCTCGATCTACGTCCTCATCTTCGCCTCGATATTCCTGAAGGAGCCGTTCACCGCGCGGAAAGTCGTCGCCTCCGTGCTCGCCATCGGGGGCATCGCGATGGTGACGCTCGGCTGAACGCCGCGGAGGCGTCAGCGCAGGGCGCGTCTCGCGGCGGCGGCCGCGGGCACGATCGCGCACATGACGAGGACGATCGTCGGCGCGGTCGGCCAATCGAGGGAGATCGAGAGAAGCACGCCTCCGGCGCACGAGACGACCGCGAAGATCACGGACGAAGCGATCATGCCGCCCGTGCGCCTCGCGACCAGCATTCCGGCGAGCGGCGGTGCCACGAGCGCGCCGATGACGAAGAGAACGCCCGCGAACTTCATCGAGACGGCGGCGCTCACGCCGACGGTCAGGTAGATGAGGAAGTCGTAGAATCCCGCCCTGAGCCCCGTCGCGGCCGCCGTCTCCCGGTCGAACGACACGAAGAGGAACGTCCTCGCGAGCACGACGTGCACCGCGAGCACGACTCCAGCGACGGTCCCGACGCGCGCGAGATCGCGCCCTTGGACGTACAGCAGGTTCCCCGAGAGGAGATCGATGCCCCGCGCCTCCGCGGCCGGATTCTTCGCGATGAGGATCGCGGCGAGCGCCGCGGCGAGGACGTAGGAGAACGCGACGATCCCCTCGCGCGGGACGGACCGGTTTTCGCCGAAGTACCAGAAGGCCGTCGCGGCGGCCGCGGCCAGAACGATCGCCGCGGCCGTCGGATCGAGCCCGATCATGAGGCCCGCGGCGATGCCGAGGGCCGAGATCTCCGAGATCGCCACGCCGACGAACGCGATGCGCTTGAGGATCACGTACACGCCGATGAAGGCGCAGAGCGCTCCGACGATCACGCTCGCGAGCATCGCGTTCTGGACGAATCGTTCACCGAGCAGTTCCATGGTCCCTCCTCGCCGCGATCACCTTTCTGCCGTCGACGATCTCGACGCGGACGTTCCCTCCGTAGAGCTTCGCGAGCAGGTCCGAGTCGACGATGTCGGGGATCGGGTGGATATCGACGGCGCCGTCGCGAATCAGCATGAGCCGCTCGACGTGGTTGAGGACCACGTGGAGCAGATGGCTCACCATGATCACCGTGATCCGCCGCCGGTGGTGGATCTCGTGAATCAGATCCATGATCGTGTTCTCCCCCGAGACGTCGAGGTCGTTCGTCGGCTCGTCGAGGAGCATGACGTCGGGATCGGCGGCGAGGGCGCGCGCGATGAGCGTCCGCTGCTTCTGCCCGCCGGAGAGGGCACTGAAGAGCTCGCCGCGAAGCGGGCCGATCCCCGCCGTCTCGAGGCATTCCTCGAGCGCCGCACGATCCTTCCGGCCGAAGCGTCGGAACACGCCGAGGCGCCCGTACCGGCCCATCTCGACGACGCGCTCGACCGTCACGGGGATGAGCGGATCGAGCGTCTGCCGCTGCGCGACGTATCCGAACCGCGCGCCGCGCCGCACACGGACGCGGCCCGAGAGGGGTTTCGCCGCCCCGAGAATCGCCCGGAGAAGCGTCGTTTTTCCGGAGCCGTTCGGCCCGACGACGCCGAAGAAGTCCCCTTCGTCGATCGAGAACGCGAGGCGGTCGAGCACGGGACGCCTGCCGTACCCGAGCGTGGCGTTATCGAAGCGGATGATCCCGTCGCCCGCGCCGGCGTGTCCGCTCATCGGCGCCCCTCCGCCGGTTCGTCCGCGAGCGCGCGCGCGACCGCGTCGACGTTGTGCTCGAGGAGGCCGAGGCAGCTCGATACGCCCGGCGCCGTGCCGAGGTAGACCGGCAGCCGGAGCGGGATGACGCCGGCCGTTTTCCGCATGTAATCGACCGGCTTGTCCGGGTAGTACGGCTCCGCGAGCAGGAGCCGCGCGCGCCCCTCCCGCACGAGAGCGACGATCTCGCCGAGGTGTTTGGCCGTCGGCGGCACTCCCGGTTTCGGCTCGAGCGATTCGACGGCGTCGAGGCCGAAGTATTCGCAGAAGTAATCCCATGAAGCATGGTACTGGATGATGCCCGTTCCGGCGAAGGGGGCGAGCCGCTCCCGGAGCGCCGTCGCCGTCCGGTCGATCTCGGCGATGAAACGCTCCTCGTTCGCCGCGAAATACGCCTCGTCGGCGGGAGACACCCGTGAGAGGCCGGCGCGGATGTTCCGCACCGCGATCTTCATGTTCTCCGGCGAGAGCCAGTAGTGGGGATTGCCGTACGGATGGACGTCTCCCATCGCGCCGTCGACCCTGCCCGCCGGCACCTGCAGCGCCCGGATGCCGTCGGAGGGATCGATGTACCCGCTCGCGCCGAACCGGATCTTCGGATTCCGGGCGGCGTCGATGAGCGGCTTCATCCAGACGTCGGCGTCGAGGCCGACGACGACGAGCGCGTCCGCTCGCGTGAGCTTCATCACCTGGCTCGGCACGGGCTCGAAGAAGTGGAGATCGCTGAGCCCCCTGAACACGGAATACACCTCCACCCGATCGCCGCCGACGTTCTCGACGAGGTCGGCCATGTCGAGGGTGCTTGCGACCACGCGAATCCGCTCGGCCGCGGCGGGGCCGCTCGGGGCAGCGGCGACGGCGACGCAGAAGCAGACGATTATGGTGAATATCGCTTTCATGGGACCTCCCTATTCCTCGAGACGGTGCGCGTGCGGCCCGAGGCCCCATACGAGCTGAACCGTCGCCCGATTTTCGCAAACGTCGAAACGATCGAGAGAGCGCGAATATTCGGCCCTGAGGTAGAGGCTGTGCGTGAAATACCGCGTGACGAAGGCCGACACTCCCCATTCCTCGTCGTTCACGACCGGCGCCGCTTCGTCCTCTTCCTCATGGTGGGCGAACAGCTCGGATCGGTCGTACCGCGCGCCGATTTCCCAGTATTTATCCGGCGTGAACGTGAGGAGGGAGTAGAGACCGATCGGGGACCCTTCACCCTCCGCGTCGACGAGAAAGAGCTCGGACTGCCACCGCAGCCGGTGATAGCTCATCGGGCGCCGGTACGTGATGGTGAGGTCGCCGCCGTGCAGGATCGTTCGGCTCCCGTCGTCCCATCCGGCGCTGTATCCGGCGACGACGTTCGACATCTCGCCGACCGGGAAATCGAAGTTCGCCCGGGCGGTGTACGCGTTCCCGCGCCAGGCGATGAACGGCGCCCCGTGCTCCTCCTCGGCCGCATGCTCGTCGCCGTGCTCGTGCCCCTCGAGAGTCTCCCCGGACCAGACGCCGGCGGCGAGCTTGCAGTAGACGCCCCACGGGTTCGGAACGAGCCAATCGACGTTGATGCCGTCGTCGTACCATGCG
>JBFYZJ010000325.1:0-11034 GCA_041309565.1 Candidatus Krumholzibacteriota bacterium | reverse complement strand
CACCCCCGACAGCTTCTCCGACGGCGGCGCGCACCTCGATCCCGGGGCCGCGCGCGCGCGGGCGATCGAGATGATCGAGGAGGGCGCGGGCGTCATCGACGTCGGCGGGGAGTCGACCCGTCCCGGCGCCGCGGAGCTGAGCGTCGAGGAAGAGCTCGCCCGCGTGATGCCGGTGATGAAAGCGCTCGGCGGCGCGGTTTCGGCGCCCCTCTCCATCGATACGAGGCACGCGGCCGTCGCGCGGGCGGCGCTCGACGCGGGGGCGTCGATCGTCAACGACGTCAGCGGCCTCCGCCACGATCCGGCCATGATCGACACGGTGCGCGAATCGGGAGCCGCCGTCGTCGTCATGCACATGCTCGGAACGCCGGAGACGATGCAGGCGAATCCGAGCTACGCCGATGTCACCGGGGAGATCGTCTCGTGGTTCGAGGAGCGCACGGCCGAGCTCGTCCGGGCCGGCATCGACCGCGGAAAGATCATCATCGATCCGGGCATCGGTTTCGGGAAGCGGCTGGAGGACAATCTCGCGCTCCTCGGCGAGCTCGGCGATTTCACCGGCCTCGGGCTTCCCGTCATGGTCGGCTATTCGAGAAAGTCGTTCATCGGAACGATCACCGGCCGCGAACCGGAGCGGCGGCTTTTCGGGGGGCTCGCCGCGCTCGCGAAGTGCGTCGCCGGCGGCGCGTCGTTCGTCCGCGTCCACGACGTCGCCGCGACGGTCGATTTCCTGAAGGTATGGAACAGGATCGAAGGCGCGGGGGGGAGCCGATGAGCACGTTTCATCTCAATCTGACGATCGACATTCTCGACATCATCATCGTCGCGTTTCTCTTCTACCGGCTCTTCCTCCTCATCAGGGGAACGAGGGCCGCGCAGATGTTCATCGGCCTCTTCCTCCTCATCGTCGTCTCCTTCGTCGCGCGCTGGCTCAACATGAACGCGCTGAACTGGATTCTCTCGAGCCTCAAGACGGTCTGGGTCGTCGCTTTCGTGATCCTGTTCCAGCCGGAGCTGCGGCGCGCCCTGTCGCTGCTCGGCCAGAACCGCATCATCGGGTATTTCCTCAAGGTCGAGGAGTCGAGCACGGTGAGCGAGATCGTCAAGGCGTGCCACCAGCTCACGCAGGCCGGCCTCGGCGCGATCATCGTGATCGAGCAGGACGTCGGCCTCAGGAACTACATCGAAACGGGAACGACCGTCGACGCCCGCGTCTCGGCGGAGCTGCTCGTCACGATCTTCACGGCGCCGAGCCCGCTCCACGACGGCGCCGTCATCATCGAGAAGAACCGGATCGTGGCGGCCGGCTGCATCCTCCCGCTCTCGCAGAATCCGCGCCTCACGACGTCCCTCGGCACGCGGCACCGCGCCGGGCTCGGCCTCAGCGAGGAAACCGACGCCGTCGTCATCATCGCGAGCGAGGAGACGAAGACCATCTCGCTGGCGGTCGGCGGCAAGCTCAAACGCAAGCTCGACATCAACACGCTGCGAAACGATCTCGTCGGCATGATCGGCATCAAGGCCGAGGAAACGGCTCCCGCGTCCTGAAAAAGGGAGGAGTGCAGGCCTCCCGCATCCCCGCATCCACCTCACCACCGGCCGACACTCCTCTTCCCGTCAATCGCAATCGCTTCACGGCGCAGCAAGTGAAATGCCGGCGCGCGCTTTCGCGCGTGAATTTTCAATCGATTGACGGGATACGAGTTGCGGGGGAACCGGAGCGGACGGATGACCGCGGGCGGCCGCCGGCGCGTGAACCCCGGCGACGAGACGCAAACGCCGTTACCGGCGGATTCGGCCGTTCAGCACGAGCTTCTCGACGTGCGAGACGACGTCCTGGTCGAATTTCTCGCACTGGCCCTTGAGCTGCTCGATGCTCTCCTCGAGGGAGTACGCGCGCCGATACGGGCGGTCGCTCGTCATGGCGTCGAAGCTGTCGGCCACCGCGACGATCCGCGCTCCGAGGGATATCTCGCTCCCCTTGAGGTGATCCGGATAGCCCTTGCCGTCGAGGCGCTCGTGGTGATGGCGGACGAGATCGCACGCCTGCTCGAGGAACTTCATGTTCTTGATGATGTTCGCGCCGACCTCGGGGTGGCTCCTGACGATGTCCCACTCCTGCTCGGTGAGCTCTCCCGGCTTGTTGAGAATGTTCTCGTACACGCCGAGCTTGCCGATGTCGTGGAGCGCGGCGCCGAAGCTCACGATCTCCACGTCGCGCTTCGGGAGTTGCATCTCCTCGGCGATCATGCGGGCGTACTCGGCGACACGATCGGTGTGGCCCCGAGTGTAGGAATCCTTCGCCTCGATCGTCGAGACGAGCAGCTTGATCGTCGAGAGGTAGGTCGCCTGCAGCTCCGCGTAGAGCCGCGCGTTCTCGAGGCCGGTCGCCGCGGAGGTGCAGATCGACTTGAACAGGTCGAGCTCGTCGACGGAATACTCCTGCCGGTTCACCTTCTCGCCGATGAACACGATCCCGATGAGCCGCGATTTCACGATGAGCGGGTACGCGTAATCGAACCCGAACCGGGTGAGAAAATCAGCCTCGCGCCGCGCGTCCTCCGGAAATTCCCCGCCGGGGAGCCTCACGCATTCCTGCCTGCCGAGGAGATGCGCGGACAGGGCGATCTCGCGCGAGAGCCGGACCGACTGGAGCACGCCGTTGGAAGCGCTGCTGCCCCCCGCGTACGACAGGTAGCCGTCCATCTCGTCGAAGGCGTAGAAGAGCGCGACCGAGCCCACGCCGAGCTGCCCGACGACCGTGAGGCAGAAGACGCGGATGAGATCGTCCGGGTCGCGGAGCCGGTTGAGATCCTGACTGAGGCCGGAGAGGGAGCGCATGTCGAGAACTTTCTTCTTGAGCTCGCGATTGATCCTCGAATAGTCGGCGTGCCCGCGGAGCACCTCTCCCTCAAGCTGCAGATTCTGCTCGCGGAGGTTGTTCTTGCGGCTCGCCTGCGCTAGATAGTTCTCGATCTTGACGAGCATCTCCTTGAGGGAAAACGGCTTCTTGAGGTAATCCTGGGCGCCGGCGCGAAGCCCCTTGACCATCGATTCCTGGATCGAATTCGCCGAGATCATGATGACCGGCACGTCCTGGTGGACGTCCCGGGCGCGGATCGTGTCGCAGACCTCGTACCCGTCTTTCCCCGGCAGCGCGACGTCGAGCACGACGAGATCCGGCTGGAAGCTGTCGTACTTCTCGAGCGCCTCGTCGCCGTCGGAGGCCGACTCGGTCGTATACCCCCTGCTCTGCAGGCACTCGGTCAGAATCTCGACGACGTTGGGATCGTCGTCGACGACCAGTATGCTCCGGTTCCCGTTCACGTGATTGCGTCCCTCCTACGGCGTTACCGCGGGCTGGTACACCGATTGGGCTATTTCCTTCTCCATGATCCGCGCGAAATGCATGATGACCTCGCGGTCGTACCGCAGGCCGTAATTCTCCTTGAGCGCACCGAGCGCCTCGCGCTCCGAGAGCGCGGGCCTCGTCGGACGCTCGTGAATCATCGCGGCGTAGCTTTCGACGACCGAGATGATCCGCGAACCGAGGGGGACCTCCTTGCCGCGGAGACCGTACGGGTATCCCTCGCCGTTGAATCGCTCGTGATGCGTCCGCACGATGCCGATGACGTGGTCGCTGAACTTCATCCGCGACAGCATCTCGGCCCCGTCCTCGGGGTGCCGCTTGATGATCTCCCACTCTTCCTTCGTGAGGTCGCGGGGGCTTCGCAGGATGAGATCGCTCACCTTCACCATGCCCATGTCCCGGAGCACCGTGCCGTAGATGAGGTCCTTGAAATGCTCCTCGGGATAATCCATGTTTTTCGCCACCATGCCGACGTATCGCGAAACGAACTCGGACGTGCCCTTGAGGAGCGTATTTTCCTCGATGATCGAGATGAGCGTCTTGACGATGCCGAGCGTGCGCTCGTGCTCCCGGTCGAACATCATCGCGTTGTCGTACGCCCCCTGGGCGATGTTGACGAGAATGCGCAGGAACTCGAAGTCCTCCTGCTTCATGCCTCTGCCGGCGATACGCTTGCCGAGCAGCACGATGCCGGAGATCCCGTCCTTCGTCCGGAACGGGCACACGTACTCGATTCCCTCGTTCTTGACGACGGCCTTGACGCGCTCGTCCATCGCGAATCCGTCGACCGGAATGACGTTGTTCTCCCCCGATGCCCTCGTGACGGCGTCGACAGGCACGTCGAGGCGCATGAGCGCATCGGGCTCGAAGCCCTTCGACATGATCGGCTTGAACAATTTGCCCTGATTTTCGAGAAACACGGCCGATTCGACTCCCCCCTGCGCGATCGCGGTGAGGAGGAAGATATCGAGGAGCTTCCTGCGGTCCCAAATCGCGTTGAAATCGGCGCTGATCGAAAAGAGCGTTTTGAGCTCGAGGATGCGCCGCCGGAGCTGGCGATTGAGGTCGATGATCGCTTCGTCTTCCTTGCGCGGCGGCGGCTCTGCATGATTTTTCCCGGGCGCCCGGCTCAGCGCTGGCAGCGTGGCCCCGGCCGGCCCGTTGAATATCTCGTCGATGATCTCCTCGGCATCCTCGTCGACGGCGGAATCGGCCGTGGCGGCCGGAGCCGGTTCGAGGGGAGCCGTCGGCGATTCGGAGACGACGGTATCGTACGGCATCATAATCACGCTCGGTCCGGCGGATGCGGGAGCGGCCGCGGCGGGCCTCTCCGAAACGTCGTCCGCCGCAGGCGCGTCCGTCGTGGCCTCGTTCATCGGAGGGGCGGAGCTCGCCGGAGCCGGGGCGGATTCCACCGGGGCGCTCGACCGGTTCGCGGCCGGCTTGCCGGCGGCGGCGATGGCCTCGGTGAGCGAGCGGTGAATCGAAACGGTCCGCTCGCCGTCCTGGAGAAATTGCGTGATGATGTCGTTCGTGACGGCGAACCGCACATCCCCCCCCTTCGCGGCGATCGCGTCGACGAAATCGCGCAGGATCTTCGCGACTCCGCCGCCGAGCGACGAGAGCTCGGAGAAGTCGAAAATGACGGCGCGCAGCTCGCGCTTGAGGCATTCCTCGACGAGACGCTGGACCTTCGCGTTCTCGTGGAATCCGAGCTTCCCCTCGATCCGGAACGCGGCGATGCCCGGGATGCCGGTTTCGACCCTTTCGAATTTCGTTCTCACCATCTGACTGATTCCTGTTCCGGAGCGGTCAATCGAGGACCTTGACCACGTCTTCTTCCTGTGCGAGCCAGCGGTCGAGAACGCTCCGCATGAAGCGCCATTCGCTTCCGACCTTCTTGGCCGGAATCTTTTTTTCCTTGGCCAGCCGGCATACGGTCTTCACATGCATCTTGAGGTACTCCGCCGCCTCGACCGACGTCATGACCTCGGTCGCGTCGTCATGGCCTCCGATGATGATGCTGCCGTAATCGTGCTGATGCTGACTAGACATTGCCACCTCTCTCCGTTGGTGGTCCGACCTCGCCCCTGCCCGAGAGATCGGTCAGCTCATGAATGCACACGCGGGACCGTTACCTCCGAATCGTTCCCCTGCCCACCATCTTCATATGTACCGGCTTCCTCCGGGCCGCCTTCGATGCCCCGGAGAGAGCTCGTGATGCGCAGAACCAGATTCGCGTCGATGATCGGGAACTCCTCTTCCCCGATATTCAGCGTGGATGTCGAAAGCGAGGCCCACGCTCCTTCGGTCACCTGCTCGGCGACGCAGTCGACCGTGCGCCCCGCGCCGTCGACGAGCAGACCGAACCGCCTCTCGGCCCGGCCGGCGACGAGAACGCGGTCGGCCCTGCCGGACGATTCGAACTCGTCGACGACCGCGATCTCCTCGAGCGCGTACACGGGAATCCGGACACCCCCGACGGTCACGCTGCGGCCGCCTGAATCGCGCCCCTGCTCGACCAAGTCCATGCCGACCGTCGTATCGATCGCGTGCGCCGGCACGGCGATCTTCTTGCCCGAGGCGTTGCAGATGCGGTAGTCGATCCGTCCGTTCGCCCGCGGAAGGGTGAACATGAACCGCCCGTCGCCTGCCCCTCCCGGCTCGATCCAGAGGAGAGAGCCGAGATCCTCGATCCGGCTCCGGATTTCCCTGAAGCACTGATAGAACGCGCCCGCGTCGTCCCGATCGATCTCCGAATCGCACAGAAAATCGGGCGCGTTGTCCTGTATCTTCGCGACGAGGAACGATCCCTCGGCCCGTATGTCGACGCCGATCGCGAGCGACAGATCGTCCCGGACTTCGTTCCGCTTGCAGATATCGAAAATGCACCTCATGAGCACGGCGGCGAGCGCCGTCGCGTTCTCGCGGTCGAGCGTGCAATCGGCGCAGCGCGTCGCGAGCCGCGCGTTCCAGCGCCGGAGCTTCAGATAGGCCCCGAAAAAGTCCTTCAGCCCGTCGAGCACGGCGTCGCACGATATCCGTGCCGTGAACGGCTTCGTGCTCTTCCCCACCATCCGCACCGTTTCCGCCGCGAGCCCCATATAGAATTCGCTTTCGCCGAACGCAACCTCGAGATCGCGCACCGATTTGTCGCCGCGGCTCGGCTTGTCGATGAACTCCTGGAACATATCCCGGACCGTCGCGAGCGAATCCATCAGCCTGGTGAACGTCGGAACGTGCTCCCGTTCCGCCGCGCGATCGTCCGCGGGGCGCTTCGCGCTCGACGACTCGGGAGCGATCGTCAACGTTTCCTCCACGCTCTCCTGCTGCTCGTTTGTGAGGCACTCGATTTCCTTCAGCAAGCCGTCGAACTGCTCGTGGCGGCCGAGCTCCTCGAGCTCTCCCGCGAGAATCTCGGCGACGATCTGCTCCTCGATCTCGAGGATCTCCGATACGAGCGTAGCCAACTGCTCGTCCCAGCACCGTCCGGCGGTCGCCGAACGCTCCATGAGATCGCGGAACGCCTTGAGCGTTCTGCTCCAATCGGCGAGATCGAGCATGCGCGTGCTCCCTTCGAGGAGACGCGTCGAAAGGGACGCCCGGCGAATCGTCTGCTCCTTGAAGCGCTCGCCCGAGGCGAAGCCCATCAGGTCGTTGAGCTTCTCGATGTGGTCATTGACCTGCTCGCCGAACAGACGTCTGTTATCCTCGTTCAATATCACCAAGCCGCGCACCTCATCTCTGTATCTGGCTCTCCTCGACATACTCGACCGCGCCGAGGTCGAAGAGATCATGAACGGATTCCTCGTCCTGCTTCTCGGCGGCCGGCGGCGGCGCCGGTGCCGGATCGAACGCGATTTCGGGCTCCTCATGCGGCGTTTCGGGCGTTGCCCTCTGCACCGCGACGTCAACCTGCCCCGCCTCGTCCTCCGCTTCCGGTTTCTCGACTTCCACTTTGTGCCACGCGTGCTCGGGCGCGGCGTCGAGATTCCGCAGAGACGTCATATCGGCAAAATCGGATTTCTTTTTCTCGCGCAGGGGCTCCGCCGCCGGGGGGGGCTCCGCCGCCGGGGGGGGCTCCGTCACGTGCGCGAACGCGGCTTTCATCTCGTCGAGATTCTTGAACGAGAATCCCCCGTCTTCGTCCGCGGCGCCCTCCGTCGCTCCGCGGGATGATTCCCGCGCGCCCACGCCGGCCCACGACGAGCCGTGATCGATGACGAATCCCGCCTGATCGTTCGAATCGTTTTCGGCGACGGCGACGGACGGCGGCTGCGGAGCCGGCGCCGGTTTACCGGCGGCGGGGGACGCGGCCTTCCGGGAATCCCCCTGCAGGAGCTCGTTCACGTCGGCCAGCTCGCTGCCGAGCCCCATGATCCGCGTCGAGAGAGCCGCGCTTCGCTCCTCGATCCGGCGGGCGATATCCGCGATCGCGCCTGAGATCTCGGCGCCGATCGGAGAGGCGCCCTGCTCGGCCGGTATGCCTGAAACTTCCTTGATCGAATAGCAGCTGCCGAGAAGCCCCTGGGCGATGCTCGACACGCCGCCGCTCAGCTTATGGAACCGCTCCGCGGTCGAGCGGACTCGCTCCGCGAACGTGGCGAGGGCATGCTCGTCCACATTCCCGCGCGCCGCCATGAGCGCGAGCTGAATCGCGATCCCGTTGTTTTCCTCCGAGAATTCGTGCAGCGCGCGGCCGCCCTCTTCGAGCTTGCGGACGGCGCTCTCCATGTCGGTGACGGTCGCCTTGAGCGTCCGGTTCTGCGGGCCGGCGCCCTTCGGGGCCGCGGCGCGAGCGCCGGCATTCGCGGCGATGCGCTCCGCGACGCTCGTGAGCTCGGCGACGGTGTTCGTGATCGCAAGCAGCTCTTCTCCGGCGCCGCTGATCGCTTCCATCGCCTTCCCGTACGCGAGGGCGGCCTGGCCGTAGGCACGCCGCTCCTGCGCGCTCCGCTGTTCGAGCTCCGCGATGCGCGCGCGGTCGGATTCGACCCGATCGCGCAGCTTGTCGCATATCGAATCGCCGCTCCCCTCGGGCGCGTCCCCCGCGGCGGGGTCTCCGCCGAGCAGGCTCTGAAGCTCCGATTTGAGCTCGGCGTAATTCGACGCGGTATCCTTCGTCCCGAGATCCTGGGATATCGCGTGAATCTGATCGCCGTAGCTCCGCAGCACCGCCTGCAGCTCGGGATACTGCGAGAGCCGCGCGATCTGGGCCGGATTCGTGAGATCGTCGACGCTCTCGGCGAGCGATATCATCGAGCGGTAGTCCTGCCCCGAGTCGAGATAGAATCTATAGCGATGCACCGCGGACGCGATGAGAAAGTACGCGAGGAGAGAAACGATGACGACGGCGGCCGCGAGCGGCGCCATGTCGTTGACGAAGAGCATCGAATTGACGCTCCATCCGCCCGTGTTCGACTCGATCCACTTGAGATCGACGTCGTAGAAGCTCACGATGTAGTACCCCACCCCGAGGCTCATGAAAACGAGAAGAAGAGACACGAACACTCCGATTTTCCAGGGCGACGTGAGAACCGGCCGCTTGTCCTTGCGGCCGTTCCGTTTCGCCTTTGCCTTCTTGTTCTTCTTCACCTTTATCTCCTTCATCGTCATATGCAACACGAACGGACCGGATCGTTTTTCCGGTGTTCAGAAAGCTCGTAATTTATGGTCGCAGAGGAAGTTCGCAAGTATTATGCCAGGGGTCGCCGAGCGTCAAACTGCCGCTCTTATAAGGCGTTATCGGGAATTTCGAAGGAAAAAAAGGGACAGGGCGCAGCAATGCGCGGCGGGCACTTTGCGTTTTGCATGGACACCCGCGGGCCCGTTCAGCGGCGTATTCTGACGAGCGGAGCGTAGAGCCGCGGCACGCGGTCCTTGAAGAGATGGTTGTTCGGCGTGAAGTTCTTGTCGTTCGCCGCTCCGACATCCACCTCGACGACGCGGAGCGACTCGCTGCGGTCGCTCGCGGAGGCGAGCACCTCTCCCGCCGGCCCCACGATTTGGCTCCCGCCGGTGAAGGTGAGCGCGGCGGCTCCGCGGCTCTCGCTCCCGATTCGGTTCGCCGTGATCGCGAAGACGCGGTTTTCGATGCATCGCGTCTTCATCGCATCCTGGGCGTACGGGAGGACGAGATTCGACGGATGGCAGAGGATCTGCGCCCCTTCGAGGGCGAGCGCGCGGCTAACCTCGGGGAACACCCAATCGAAGCAGATGAGGATGCCGAGCTTCGCCTCCCCGGCCGATACCGTCTTCAACGACGATCCTCTCGAGAAAAAGAGCTTCTCGCGGTCGAACAGATGCACCTTCTGATAAACCTCGACCTTTCCCTTCGACGAAAGGAAGATCGCGGAGTTGTAGAACTTGCCCCGCTGCTTCTGAGCGATGCCGAACACGAGGTTCAGGCGCCTCCGCTTCGCGAGCTTCAGCATCTCGGACACCGTGTATCCTCCGGGAACGGTTTCGGCGAGGGATGAGAGCTCCTCCTCGTTCCGAAAGAGGTACCCCGTGTTGAACAGCTCGGGAAGCACGATCGTCGCGTCGGAGATTCTGTCGAGAATCCCCGCCGCACGGCGGACGTTGTCCCTGACCGCGCCGAACCGCGGATGCATTTGCAGGAAACCGATTCGCATCCCTTTCCCTCCGTGTTTTCGTGATCGCGCCGACCGCCCCCGCGGCGCGGGTTTTCATTATAGCAGATAACTCATCGCAAAACATCGGCTTATTGGAAACGGGGCGCGGAGGACATCTCCCGCATGGCATGGAGCTTGCACGATTCGAGGCGGACACCGGATTCATGCATCGTGCGCTGCACCAGGAGCGAAGCATCATGGCGATCGCGACACTGCATACGCCGCCCGGCATCCCGCGGCGGATCTCGCCGCAGGAGGCGCACTTCTTTATAATGAACGCCCTGCTCCACAGCAGGATGGAAGCGGGCTTCCCGACGAACGACGACTGCTTCGACGAGGACGTGAACGTATACCTCGCGGGGCTGCTCGTGTCGATCGTGAATCCGTCGCGCGAAGGGACCGAGGCGCGCGGCGCGTTCTCCGAAGACGCCTCGCTCTTCGAGGCGGGCGGGGCAACCGCCGGGACGAGGGGAAAATACGACCTCTACCGGCGCGCGGGCGACTACACGCTCGTTTCGCTCGGCATCTTCAAGAACGCGCGGTCGAGGCGCCCCGATTCGGTGCCGCATCTCGCGCTGAGCGACGCGGCCCACATCGGCAGGGGAAAAGCGTACTACGCGATCGCGCGCGCATACGCCGCGCAGATCCACCGCCGGAACACCGCGATCGGCGACGTGCTCGGGAAGCTCTCGGATAATTTCGAGCGGTACCTCGGCGTCCTCTCCCTCATGGGGGGAGAGCATCTCAACATCTTCAGGCAGCTCTCGCAGGGGGAGCTCTTCCATCTCGAGAGCGTGCCGCGGCCGGCGGAGCGGAGCGCGGAGCTCGCGACCCGGTACGACCGGTTTCTCGATCTCTACTCGATATACATGCGGGATAGATCGGCGCGCGCGCGGGAGGAACTCGCCGCCGCCGCCGGGGAAGTCCGGGCGATGGATCCCTCGTTCGAATTCGACCTCGACGCGCGGGAGCGCGTCAAATCCCTCTGAGAAACTCCTCGCAGAGCTTGAAGACGCGCGCGGCGTCCTC
>JBFYZJ010000324.1:0-3743 GCA_041309565.1 Candidatus Krumholzibacteriota bacterium | reverse complement strand
TAGGCGCTTCTGAGCGCCTCCTCGACCCGTTCCGAGAGGGGCGTACCGCTGTGGACGCCGTGCATGCGCGGTCCGTACGCCACGTTGTCGTATATCGAAAGCGGCAGCGGGAGCGGCAAGGCGAACACCATGCCCACCTTGCGGCGCAGCAGCTCGACGTCCATCCTCCTGATATTCTTGCCCTCGAACTCGGCGGCGCCGCTCATCTTGAAATTCGGCTGCAGGTCGTTCATGCGGTTCAGCATGCGCAGGAAGGTCGTTTTGCCGCTGTTCGCGGGTCCGATGACGGTCAGGATCTCGTTGGCGAGGACCTCCATGCTCACGCCTCGGACTGCATGCACCGATCCGAACCGGATGTCGAGGTTGTCGATCTTGAATATCACCATTTTTTCTTCATCCTGAACCGGTATCGAATGACGATCGCGACGAGGTTCATGAACAGCACGAGCGCGAGCAGCACGAACGCCGTGCCGTACCGGATCTTTTCGTCCACGTTCGGCACCTGCGTCGAGATGATGTAGAGGTGGTACGGCAGCGCCATCACCTGATCGAAGATCGATCCGGGGAGGAGCGGCAGGTAGAACGCGGCGACGGTGAAGAGGATCGGGGCCGTTTCGCCGGCCGCCCGCCCGATCCCGAGAATCGTGCCTGTGAGGATGCCCGGGATCGCGTTCGGGAGCACGATATTTTGAATCGTCTGCCATTTGCTCGCGCCGAGCGACAGGCTCACCTCGCGGAACGAGTGCGGGACGCTCTCGAGCGCCTCGCGCGAGGCCGTGATGATGAGCGGCAGGATCATGATGCCGAGCGTGAGGGAGCCCGAGAGGATCGAGGCGCCGAACTTGAAGAACACGACGAAGAGCGCGAGCCCGAAGAGGCCGTAGACGACCGACGGCACGCCGGCGAGGTTCACGATGGCGAGCTTGATGAGGCGGGTCAGCGCGTTGTCCTTCGCGTACTCGCTCAGGTAGATAGCGGCCAAGAGCCCGATCGGCAGGGCGAAGACGATCGCCCCCGCCACGAGGTAGAGCGTGCCGACGATGGCGGGGAAGATGCCGCCGGCGCGCATCCCCTGCCGGGGCACGTCCGAGACGAACTGCCACGTGACTCCCGGGAGCCCCTTCTGGACGATCACGACGACGACGAATCCGACCAGCACCAGGATGAGGGCGTTCGCCAGAAAGAGGAGTGAAAATGCGAGCCGCTGCGTCCGGTACGGATTCATGGTCACTGCCTCTTGTGAAGGAAGAGGTCCGCCGTCACGTTGATCGCGAAGCTGATCACGAAGAGAACGATGCCGATCGCGAAGAGCGCGAAATAGTGCTCGCTCCCGATCACCGCCTCCCCCATCTCGGCCGCGATGGTCGCGGTCAGGGTCCGCACGGGGGCGAAGAAGCTGTGCGGGATCACGGCGGCGTTCCCCGTGATCATCATGACGGCCATCGTCTCGCCGATGACGCGTCCGATCCCGAGCATGATCGCCGCGAGGATGCCGCTCGAGGCCGCCCGCAGCATCACGCGCCAGATCGCCTGCCAGTGGGTCGCGCCCATGGCGAGCGCCGCTTCCTTGTACGTTTTCGGTATCGAGTAGAGGGCGTCCTCAGCGATCGACACGATCGTGGGCATCGCCATGAACGCGAGGATGATCGAGCCCGAGAGCGCGGTGAGCCCCGTCGGCAGGTGGAACACGTTCTTCACGAGCGGCACAAGGGTGACCATGCCGATGAATCCGAGGACGACGCTCGGGATGGCGGCGAGCAGCTCTATCCCGGCCTTGAGGATCTCCTTGACCCGCTTCGGGGCCACCTCGGCGATGTATATCGCGGAGCCGACGCCGAAGGGAATCGAGATGAGCGTGGCGCCGACGGTCACGACGAGCGATCCGAGGATGAGGGGGAGAATGCCGAGCGCAGGCGGCTCCGAGATCGGATACCAGCTCTTCCCCGCGAGGAACGCCGCGGGGCTGATCGTCTGGAAGACGGCGAGCCCCTCGCGCAGCAGGAAGAGAAATATGAGGAGGACGAAGAATATCGAGGCGAGCCCGCAGAGGAGCACGAGCTTCTCGATGATGAATTCCCGCAACTTCCGCATGGACGCTACTTGCTCACCGGCACGAAATCGGTTATCCGGACGATTTCCTGACCTTCGGGCGAAAGGGCGAAATCTATGAACTCCTTGATGAGGCCCATAGGCTCTCCGTTCGTATACAGGAGGAGGGGACGCGAGATCGGGTACGAGCCGCTGATGATGTTGTTGATGGTCGGAGCCACGTAGGGGGATTCCGTGTCCTTGGCGATCGCCACCGGCTTGTGCTTCTTGGAGATGTAGCCCATGCCGTAGTAGCCGATGGCGGCGGAGTTCCCCGCGACCTCGTCGGCGATCGCCTGCGAGGAGGAGAGCATGAGCGCGCCCGGCGCGAACTCCTCCTTGCTCGTCTTGTCGTTCTTCCGCAGGACGTGCTCCTTGAAATAGACGTGGGTCCCGGAGTTCACCTCGCGGGAAAGCACGACGATCCGCTCGTCCACGCCGCCGAGCTCTTTCCAGTTCGTGAGCTTGCCGGAGAAGATGCCGGCGAGCTGATCCATCGTGAGCCTGTCGACCGGATTGTCGGGATGCACCACCACGGCGAGCCCGTCGAGCGCCACCTTGATCTCGTACGGATTGATGCCGCGCTTGATGGCCAGAAAGATCTCGCGGTCCTTAATGTCCCGCGAGCTCATCGCGCAGTCGCACGTGCTGCTGATGAGGCTCGAGAGCCCGGTGCCCGAGCCGCCTCCCGTCACCGCGATGAAGTTGTTCGGACGCTCCTCCATGAATCTCTCCGCCCACGCCTGCGCGAGATTGACCATGGTGTCGGAGCCCTTGATCTGAATCGAGTTCTTGTTCGATCGAGAACAGCCAGCGATCGCGAGGAGCGTGAGGAGAATCAGGGCGTTTCGAGGCATCGCTTTCATCGTCTCAGCTTCGTTCGTTCATGATGGGTGCGCGCAGCGTTTCGGCTGCCGCGCGAGCTTAAAGTTTTCCTAACATATCCGATTTTCGAGCTTCCTGCAAGACGGCATTTCGGGGGGGAGCGGGAAGAACGGCAAGGCGTCCTAACTTTTTTTACGAAGCACAGTTGCGATGCTCTCGACGAGCGGCTTCGAGCCGACGTAGAGGGCGGTCCGGTGGTGAGGGGATTCGGGAACGATATCGAGGATGTCGTTCCCCGCCTCGTCGACCGCCGCGCCGCCCGCTTCGCGCGCGATGAACGCGGCGACGTTCGCCTCGTAGAGGAGGCGGAGCTTCCCCTTCGGGCGGTTCTTCTCCGGCCTCGGATGATTCACGATCGCCGGGTACATGAACATGCCGCCGTTCGAGAGGAGGCGGTGGAAATCCCCCGCGAGCGAGCCCATGTAGCGGAACGCATATTTCGATTCGTGCTCATCGATCCAGCGCTGGACGCCCGCGGCGAAGGTCCGGCGGTTGCCGGCGTTGAAGGAGAGCTCCCAGCTCTTCGGGTCCTCGGGGAGCATCAGCCGCTCGGAGCCCTCGGGCTTCACGTACGTCATCGTCTCGTCGAGATGGAACCTGAAGACGCCGGTGTCGGCGAGCGCGAGGGTGAAGACCCCGTTCGGGATGAGGAAGATGCCGGCCGCGCGCAGCTCGGCGCCTCTTCGAAGATGTCCGTCCTCGGGCCCGTCGAGGTTCCGCTTCGCGACGGCGAACATGAAGCCGACGGGAAGGTTGTGCTTGATGTTGCT
>JBFYZJ010000323.1:0-6431 GCA_041309565.1 Candidatus Krumholzibacteriota bacterium | reverse complement strand
GGGATCCATGAACAGCTCGAGCGGCTTCACGCCGAGCTTCGCGAAGAGCTCGCGCGTGACGAGCCCGGCCGTGCCGTTCCCGCCGTCGACGGCGAAGGAGACGGGACGGGCGAGCGAGACGCCCCCCGCGACGTATTCCACGTATTCGGAGTCGGCGCTCCTGCGGGTCACGCGGCCGCCCCCCGGCTCCGGAAGGCTTCCGAGCGCGACGTCCCTGAGCGCGAGAATGTCGGCGCCGTAGATCGTGCCTTCGCCGCGGAGCACCTTGAATCCGTTGAACTCGCTCGGATTGTGGCTCGCGGTGATCATGACCCCGCCCCGAACGCCCCACTTCTTCGCGGCGAAATAGAACACGGGCGTCGGAACGACCCCGATGTCGATGACCGAGACGCCTCCCCTCGTCAACCCGTCGGCGAGCGCCGCGAAGAATGAATCACTGCTCGGGCGGACGTCCCTGCCGACGACGGCCTCGCCGATGCCCTCGCGCGCGAACGTCGCGGCCGCGGCGAGACCGATGCGCCGCACGCGATCCTCCGTCAGGTCGTCGCCGACCACGCCCCGGATATCGTACTCCCTGAAAATATGCGCCGGGATGTTGATATCGATCCTCCCGTTCGAGGAACGACGCCGTTATTCCTTCACGACCCAGATCTTGACCGGAACTTCGATCTCGCGGTGAAGCCTGACGTTCACCGAATAGACGCCGAGCTTCTTGATCGGCTCTTCGAGCTCGATCTGCCGGTGATCGATCGCGAATCCCTGATCGGAAACGGCCTTCGCGATGTCATGCCCCGTGACGGAACCGTAGAGCTTGTCCTCCTCACCGGCCTGCACGACGATCGTGCAGGAGAGCCCCTTCATCTTCTCGGCGACGGCCTCGACGCTCTGCTTCAGCTTGGCGTCCCGCACGCCGTGGAGACGGGTCTCCTCGTCGAGCACCCGCCGCTGCCCCGGCGTCGAGGGAAGCGCGAGGCGCTTCGGGAAGAGATAATTCCGCGCGTACCCTTCCTTCACCTTGACCACATCCCCCCGGTCTCCCAACCCCTGAACCTTCTGCTTGAGGATCACTTCCATAACATTCTCCCTTTAGCGTGCTTTAGCGAAAATACTCTCTCACGTACGGCAGGAGCGCGATGGCGCGCGCCCGCTTGATCGCCCGCGCGAGCGCCCGCTGGTGCCATGCGCAGGTACCCGTGATTCGCCGCGGCGTCATCTTGCCGCGCTCGGTGATGAAGCGGCTCAGGAAAGACTGATCCTTGTAATCGATCGGGAGATCGTCCATGCAGAATCTGCACGGCTTGGTCGGCAGCATCCGCTTTTCTTTTTTCTTCCGCTTGTCGTTCTTCCGGTCGCCTCGTTTGTCGTTCATTGCCATGGTTCCTCACTTCCCCTCTGCGGGCGGTTTCGGCGCTTCGGCCTTCTTCGGATGCTCCTCGACGACGATCAGGTGGCGGACCACCGATTCGTCGAAACGGAACACCCTGCCGAGCTCCTTCAGGATCTCGGTGTCCCCGCTGAAACGCATGAAGGTGTAATATCCCTCGAAGATCTTGTTGATCGGGTAGGCGAGCCGGCGCTTGCCCCACTGTTCGACGCTCGTGACCTGCCCCTGACGGGTCGTGACGATCTCACCGTACTTGACCGCCTTGTCTTTGACCGCTTGCTCGTCGAGGGACGGGTTCAGAATGTAGATACACTCGTACGCCCGCATAGATGAGTTCCTCCCTTCGGACTTGAAATGGCCTTCATCGAACGGGGTGACCGCCGTGAAGGCAGGGATTAAATACGGCCGTTTTCGCTTCCGCCGTAAGTGGGGGAAATATAACACGGGAAGGACGGACGGTCAAGGGGAGCCTGCGGGGCCCTCCCGCCCCTCGTCTCCCGCCGGGAGGGGAACGTTGTAGCGCCTCATCGCGGCGTCGAGCCCCTGCCGGACCGCCGTTTCGATCGCGTCCGCCGCCGTCTCGACGAGGGCCGCCGCCGCCTCGCGTTCCTCGGGCGGAAAATCGGACAGGACGAACTCCACCCAATCGATCCCCGCCGGGGCGCTCCCGACGCCGAGGCGCATCCGCGGGAAATCAGCCGTGCCGAAGCGCGCGATGATCGATTCGAGCCCCTTGTGCCCCCCGCCTCCACCCCGCGGGCGGATCCTGAGCGCGCCGAGCGGGAGGTTCAGATCGTCGCACACGACGAGCATCTCGCCGCTCGAGGAGCCCCGGTGCTTCGCGAGCGCCGCGCCGGATTCGTTCATGTAGGTGAGCGGCTTGACGAGCATGACGCCGCGCCCGGCGGCGCGCCAGAGCGCGATCTGCGCGGGACCCGCCGCGCGGCGCCAGGAAAGTGAATGGCGCCGCGACAGGGCGTCGAGCGCCATGAATCCGAGATTATGCCTGTTCGAACGATACTGCGGGCCCGGATTGCCGAGCCCGCAGACGATTGAAACCTCCGACATGGAGAAGCGCTATTTCCCTTTCTTCTCTTTTTTCTCTTCCTTCTCTTTCCCCTTCTCTTTCCCCTTCTCCTTGCCCTTTCCCTCGCCGGCTTCCTCGCCGCCTTCCGCTCCCTCTTCTCCCTCGGCGCCCTCCTCCTCCGGCGCGACGGCCGCTTCCGCGGCGGCGCCCGGCTCCGGAATGAGCGCTTCGAGCTTCTTCGGCGCGGACACGTGAGCGATCGTCACGTGCGGATCGTCGACGATCTCGAGATCGGGATAGAGCGCGATGAGATCGGACACGTGGACCGAATGACCGATCTCGAGGTGCGAGATGTCGATCGATACTTTCTCCGGGATCTCCATGGGTTTCACGTTGAGCGTCACCTCGCGGATGCCGTGATCGAGCACGCCTCCCTCGTCCTTGACGCCCTTCGCCGCCCCGACGAGCGCGATGGGAACGCCGATATGGAGCTTCTCGTCGATCGAGATCCGCTGGAGATCCATGTGCAGCACGTCCCCCGACACCGGATGATGCTGGATGTCGCGCACGAGCGTGAGAATCGAGCCCTCGTTCGAACCCTCGATTTCGAGGCTCAGGATCATGTGCTCGCTCGTCGCGGTGTGCAGGATGTGCCAGACATCCTTCTGTGAAACGGCGAGCGACACGGGCTCGCGCTTGTGCCCGTAGAGGATCGCGGGAATCTCGCCGCCCGAGCGGAGGCGCTTGGCGCCCTCCTTGCCGGCTCCCGTGCGCACGTGCGAATTCAATTTCGGCTTCTGCATGATGTCCTCCAGCGTTACGCAAAGAGATTGCTGATCGATTCTCCCGTATGGATCCGCCGTATCGCCTCGCCGAGAAGCGGCGATACGTCGAGAACCTTGATCTTGCCGCACGGCACGCCGTCACGAACCGGCATCGAGTTGGTCACGATGACCTCCTCGATCGGCGAGCGCTCGATCTTCTCGAACGCGCTCCCGGAGAAGACGGCGTGCGTGGCGGCGGCGATGATGGTCCGCGCGCCCGCGGCCTTCAGCACCTCGGCGGCCTGGCTGATCGTCCCGGCCGTGCTGATGATATCATCGAGAATGATGATGTCGCTTCCGGCGACCTCGCCGATGATATTCATGGCTTCGGATGTATCCGCGGAGGTCCGCCGCTTGTCGACGATGGCCAGGTTGGCGCCGAGGCGCTTCGCGAAGGACCTGCCCATCTTGATCCCGCCGACGTCGGGCGAAACGACCGTGATATTCCGCAATTTCTTCCCCCGAATATATTCAAAGAGCACCGGCGCCGCAAAAAGATTATCGACCTGAATGTCGAAAAATCCCTGAATCTGAGCGGCGTGCAGCTCGAGGGCGAGGACGCGGTCCGCGCCCGAGGTCGTGATGAGGTTGGCGACGAGCTTCGCCGATATGGGAACCCGGGGTTGATCCTTGCGATCCTGCCGGGCGTAGCCGTAGTACGGGATGACCGCCGTGGTCCGGTGCGCCGAGGCGCGGCGGCACGCGTCGATGATGAGGAGAAGCTCGAGCAGGTTGTCCGCGGGGGCGAACGTCGGCTGGATGATGAAAATGTCGCGGCCGCGGATGTTGTCGAGAATGTGCACGCGGAGCTCGCCGTCCGAGAAGTGCCCGATCTCGACGCCGCACAGGGGCACGCCCAGATACTCCGAGATCTTTTTCCCGAGCTCGGGATTCGCCGTCCCCGCGATCAGCTTAAGCTCATAGAACATCCCGATTTCCCTCCATAAAAGTAATGGTGACCGACGCGGCCACCCTTCCAGCAACCATGGTGGTTGGGGCGGGAGGATTCGAACCTCCGATCCAGGATCCAAAGTCCCGTGTCTTGCCGCTTGACGACGCCCCAGCCGATATTGGGAGCCTGTATGTTCCTCCGTCAATCCATCGAAACCTCGACGCCCGCCTCCGAGGCCATCTTTTCCTTCTCCTGGTGGTACGCGGCGATTACCTGCTTCTCCATCCAGTCGCGGGTTTCGTTGTTGATCGGGTGGGCGATATCCTGAAACGTGCCGTCGGGCCGCTTGCGGCTCGGCATCGCGACAAAAACGCCCTTCGCACCCTCGATAATCTTGAGGCCGCGTATCACGAAACGATTATCGAGCGTGATACTCGCGAACGCCTTGAGCTTGTTGTCCGTCCTGAGAGATATCCGAATCTCAGTGATCTCCATGTTCCCCCCCTAGACGATTACCTCGACCGCTCCGAGGTTGAAATACGGATGGCCCGCTCTACAGGCTGAACGAGTCGGGTGAATAGTCCTTCGCTGTCGAAACGCTCCTTGACCTCCTTTGCTCTGTCTTCCACTTCAAAAATCGCGAAGCAGGCCGAGCCGCTGCCGCTCAGGGAGCTCAGTATAGGCTTTTCATTCTCAAGAGCGGCGAGAATCCCTGATACCCCAGGAACATGCTCTATGACGCCCGCTTCAAAGCTATTTCGAGTCTCCAGCTTGACGGCCGGAAACCTCTGTATTCCTTCAAGTAACGCTGTAAGTGTAGCTCCGGCCTTACCCGTTGTCAATATGAAATTAAAATTGCGATAAGCCCAACTTGTAGAAACAGTTACGCTCGGCTTGACGATTAAAATCCATCCCCCGGGGAGCCCCGGCGCCGCCTCGAGCAGCTCCCCTCTGCCCCGGCCGATCGCCGGAGCGCCGAAGACGAAGAAGGGCACGTCGCTCCCCAGGCCCGCAGCCAGTTCCCGGAGCTCGGCATTCGAAAAGCCGCATCGATGAAGCTCGTTCACGGCGAGCAGCGTGGCGGCGGCGTCAGCGCTCCCCCCCCCGAGGCCGGCCCCCGAGGGAATTCCCTTCGAGACGGCGATCCGCACGCCTCCCTTCGCTCCCGATCTCTCGAGAACGAGCCTCGCCGCGCGATGGCAGAGATTGTCTTCGTTCCACGGAATCGCGGGATCGTCGCCGGAGAGCTCGATCCCGGACGGGATCCGCTCGAACGAGAGCTCGTCCCAGAGCGACACCGGCTGGTAGAGCGTTTCGATGTCGTGGAAGCCGTCCTCCCTGCGGCGGAGGACGTCGAGAAAGAGATTTATCTTGGCCGCGGCCAGTGCGTTGATCATACGCTCGGGCAGCCCGGCGGAGAGACGGGGCGCGCCTTCACGGGCGCGTCCGGTACTCCCGCCAGAGCTTCCCCCACTCCGTGCCGTTGAACCGATCGATTTTCCGCCGCCCGATCGTCGGGTACCAGAACGCGTCGTGATAGAGATTCGACGCGATCGGCGCCCAGAAGGCGAGCGGCGAATGGAGCGCGAGCTTCTCGAGAAAGCGGAGCGGACCGAGACGGAGCATCTGATCCCCCCAGATGACGATGCTCCGCTTCGTCGTGAAATGAAACCCGAACGAGGCGGGATCCTCGCCGGCGATCTCGATCTTCTCGAGACGCGCCTCCCCGAGACCGCGCTCGGTCGCCATGCGGAGATACGGGATGGACATCGGATCGAAGCCCATGATCCGGGCTGCGACCGCGTCGATCGCGACCGAATCCGCCGAGGCGAGCACGACGTTCCCCACGACCGGCTCCATCGTGCGCGGCCCCGCGCCGTCGCCGCACACGGTGCCGTCCATGACGGCGAATACGTTCGGATGCAGCTCGCGCTGCATGATGAGGAGGTCGACGAGCACCTCGTGGATGTACTTGTGCGCGAAATGGCGGACTTCCTTCAGCAGCCCGCCGAACGCGTTCTTGACGGCGCCCGTCGTGATCGAGTGACCGTGCGTCTTGACCGTCGGGAGATGGAGAATATCCTTCCCCTCGAACATGGACGGAATCTCGATGCCCTCGGGAAAGATCGATGGAAGCCGCAGCAACGGCTCCCGGAACCGGTGGACCTTCCATTCGACCTCGGGCAGCGGCGTGAAGCCGAGGCCGTAGCGCTCGAGCACGGGGAGCCAAAGATTGTTGACGACCCCCTTGCGCGGATTCGTCACCACCGTCTTGTTCTCGATGGGGAGAATTCGATCGTTCCG
>JBFYZJ010000322.1:0-3163 GCA_041309565.1 Candidatus Krumholzibacteriota bacterium | reverse complement strand
CGGAGCGGACTTGATCTGGAAGGTTCCGTCCATGTACTCGATCCTCTCGCGCATGCTCACGAGCCCGAGGCCGCGCGTTTTCGTTTTTCCTTTTTGAGTCGATATCCCCCGGCCGTTGTCTTCTATCTCTAGTATAGCATACGGGTAGCCTTTTGTCAGCGCAATCGAAACCTTCGACGCGGCGGCGTGCCGCACGACGTTCGTGAGGGCCTCCTGCGCCACGCGGTAGAGGGCGAGCGCCACGGGCGCCGGGAATTCCTCGTCGCAGCCGGTCGCCTCGACGTTCACCTCGAGCTCCTCGCCGCGGACGAAGTTGTCGAGGTACCAGTTGAGGGTCGGCACGAAGCCGAGCTCGTCGAGCATGGCCGGATGGAACGATTTCGCGATCGTCCGCGTGCTCTCGGCGACGAATCGAACCTGCCTCCGTATCCCCTCGAGCGATTTCCGGGTGCAGGAGTCGAGCGGACCGAGGCCTTTCTCGAGCATCTCGAGCTCGAGCTTGAGCCCCGTGAGCGCCTGGCCGATCTCGTCGTGGAGGATGAGGGAGCACCGGCGTTTTTCCTCTTCGCCGGAATCGATCAGGCGCACCGTGAGGCCGTTGAGCTCCTTTTCGCGTTTCTCGAGCGCATCGAGCAGCTCGACCCGTTCGATCGCGATGCCGAACTGTTTCGCCGCCGTATCGAAAAAGGCGCGGACCTCGGGATCCACGGACGCCGCTTCCGGGAGGCCGAAGATCGTCAGATAATCCCGGTTCGTGCCCGTCCTGAAGATGGTTCCGATCGTGCGCTTGATCCCCAGATCCTTCCGAATGTCGGGGTTTCCGCCGTCGTGGCCGGGCATATCCTCTTCTATCACGAACGTCCGCTGCGACTTCGCGATCCGCTCGAACGCCATGTCCTTCATGAGCGGAATGTGAAGCACGCGCTTCCTCGCGGCCGGGGGCAGACCGATCGAATCGATGAGCACCGCGTCCTTCTTGGCCCGGTCGAGCAGGTAGAAGCCGCAGAACTTCGCTCCGATGAAATCGCGCAAGAGCGAGAGCATCTTCCGAACGACTATCTTCCTGCTCCGCGCGCTCGCGACGATCCGGTGGATTTCGTTGAGCAGCTCGAGCTCCACGTTGCGGCGCGCGATCTTGTTCTGCATCTGCACGACGTCGGTGACCTCCCGCAGGATCACGATGACGAGGATCGGATCGCATTCACGGATCACGTTGGCGGAGATGTGGATGTCGTGATAGACGCCGTCCCTGCGGACCGTTCCGAACTGATACGTATAGGTGCCGTGCTTTCGCAGCCCTTCGGTCACCTTGTCGAGGATGGGCATCAGCTCGGGACGTTCGTAATCCCGGAACACCTTGCCCCGCATGTCGATATTCTCGTCGAGCGCGTGTATCCGGAGCCAGGCCTTATTGTGGTAGACCAAGACTCCGTCGCTCAGCCTCCCGATGATGATGCCGTCCGTGACGTAGTCGAACGCGCGCAGAATCATCTGGTCCAGATTCTTCGGCAATGCTTTCACCTTCCGGTTCCGCGGACGAACGGACTTCGGCGCCATGCGAACCCCTCCATATTCCGGTGCACGTGATGCGAGAACTCGGACCTTGTCCTCGGACACGGTCCGGGCCTATTATAGCGAAGGCGGCGGATAAGGGAAGCCGAAAGCGATGGGCCGGCCCCGACCGAATCGGCGCCGCCGCCGGCACGGGGCTCTCCGGCCCGACGTGCGGGAGGATCCGTGAGAATAACGCTCGCGAGAGCGCGACTCGAGCTGCGGCACACCTTCCGCATCGCGCGGAGCGCCGACGAATTCAGGGAATCGATCATCATCCGCCTCGAGGACGGGGGATTCGAGGGGCTCGGCGAGGCCGCCCCCTCCCCCCGCTACGGCCAGAGCGCGGAGTCGGCGGAGCGGGCGCTGGCGTCGCTCGACGCGGCGCTCCTCGGGCCGGCGGATCGCGTCGAGGAGGCGGTGGCGCGGGCCGCCGCAGCCCTCGGCGGGGAGTGGGCGGCGCTGGCGGCGATCGATATCGCGCTCCATGATCTTCTCGGCAGGCGCCTCGGCGCGCCGCTCTACGCCCGCCTCGGCCTCGATCCCCGCAAGACTCCCGTGACGTCCTACACGATCGGCATCGACGAGCCGGCCGTCGTCGCGGAGAAGATCCGCGAGGCCGCGAGCTTTCCCGTGCTCAAGATCAAGATGGGGCTCGAGAACGACCGCGAGATCATGGAGACGGTGCGCTCCGCGACCGGCCGCCCGGTGCGCGTGGACGCGAACGAGGGCTGGACGCGGGACGAAGCCCTCGAGAAGATGCGGTGGCTCGAGGGGCAGAACGTCGAGTTCGTCGAGCAGCCGCTCCCGGCGGCGGACCTCGAGGGAGTCCGGTGGCTCGCCGCGCGCACGTCGCTTCCGATCTTCGCCGACGAGAGCGTCCGGGTCGCGGAGGACGTCCCGCGGCTCGCCGGAGCGTTTCACGGGATCAATATCAAGCTCATGAAATGCGGCGGGATACTCGAAGCGCTCCGGATGATCCGCGCCGCGCGCGCGCATGGCATGAAGGTGATGCTCGGCTGCATGATCGAGAGCTCGATCGGCATCACGGCGGCGGCGCAGATTTCGCCGCTCGTCGATTACGCCGATCTCGACGGCAACATCCTCGTGCGGAACGATCCCGCCTCCGGCGTGACGACGATGAACGGAAAACTCGTGCTGCCGGAAGATCCCGGGATCGGCGCGGCGCTCAGGGATGGGCCGGTCGCGAGCGCTCTCGCTCGGCGTCCCGCTCGATGACCGCCGCGCGGAGCGCGCGCTCGGCCTCTTCGACGAGGCTCGCCGAGTATTCGAGGACCCGCGCCTCGTTCAGCCGCGCGAAATAGAGGACGATCCCCCCCGAGCACTCGATGCCGAGCGTCTTGAGGGCGAGGGCGTACGCGGCAGCCTGCGGACGGTATGCAGCGATTCTCCCGTCCAGTTCCCCGGCGGCGACGTCGTCCGTCTTGTAGTCGACGAGCGTCCAGCGGCCGTCCTCCTCGAAGAGAAGATCGATTCTCCCCTCGATGTGGTTGCCTTCCCACGGCACGGCGAACGGCGCCTCCCGGAAACAGCGCGCCGCGCGGGCGGCGCGGCGGATGAGATCGGATGAGAGCGCAGCCGCCGCGATCCG
>JBFYZJ010000321.1:0-3246 GCA_041309565.1 Candidatus Krumholzibacteriota bacterium | reverse complement strand
CGGATCTCGTCGAGGGTGCGGTATTCCCCCTGCGTCCGGACGAGGACTTCGAGGTTCCCCTTGTCGTAGAGGCCGGCGGGGACGTTGCGGTTCTCGCTCCGGATGGCGCCGAGCACCGCGTCGGTCGATATGCCGAGGGCCTTGAGCTGGGCGCCGCGGAGATTGACGTGTATCTGCCGGTTCAGGCCGCCGCGGACGTCGACCGAGGCAACGCCGGGCACCCGCTCGAGGCGGTACTTCACCTGATCCTCGACGATGCGGCGCAGGTCGAGGGGATTGAGATTGCCCGACGCGCTGAGGAACATGATCGGAAACGCCGACAGGTCGAACTTGCGGATCGTCGGCCGCGTGACGTCTTCGGGCAGGCGTCCGAGCACGCGGTCGATGCGGTCGCGGATGTCGTTCGCGGCCACGTCGAGGTCCGTTCCCCACGAGAAGGATACCCGCACCCTGCTCTGCCCCTCGGACGACGTCGAGGTGATTTCCTCGACGCCCTGAATCGCGGCGAGCGCTTCCTCGAGTGGGCGCGTGATCGACTCCTCCATCTCCTGCGGGCCGACGTTGCCGTACTCGGTGACGACGGTGATGCTCGGGAAGGTGATCTCCGGCATGAGGTCGATGGAGAGGCGGGTGAAGGAGACGATACCGAGGGTGATCACGACCAGGAAGACGACGGCCGTGAGAATCGGTCGATGGATCGGTCCCTGAGAGATGTTCATGTTCCTGTTTTCGCTTCCGTGCCTTCGGCCGGGCCCGGCGCCTCTTCGGGCAGGCTCTTCGGGAGCAGCACGGGGCTGCCGTCCTGGAGAAGATGCTGACCGAGCGTCACCGCGCGCCCCTCGAGAACGGGGGAGAGGATCTCGGTGAGAGCGGTGGTCGAGATCCCCGTTTGAACGGGAACGTAGCGGGCGACGGTCTCGTTATCCGGCACCATGAAGACGCCGCTCCCGCCCCCCTGGTTGACGATGGATCTCGTGGGAACGATCTGGGCGCGGCTCTTCGACGCGATCATCACCCGTACGCGGGCGAACATGCCCGGCTTGAGGAGGAGCGAGTCGTTCCGCACCTCCACTTCCATCTGCGCCACGCGCGAATCTTCGAGCAGCATCGGAGCGATCCGCGCGACGCGGCCGGAGAATGTCCTGCCCGAGAAGGCGTCCACGGCCACTTCGGCCTTCTGTCCCGGTGAGATGAGGCGGTAATCGCGCTCCGTGATCGTCGTCCGCACGATGATCGAGCCGATCTCGATGACCGACGCGACCGCCGCGTTGGAGGCGAGCAGCGCGCCCTCGTCGACGAAGCGCTCGCCGATGTATCCGGCGCGCGTGGCGGTCAGTCGCGTGTAGCCGAGCCTGATGCGGGAAGACTCGAGGGACGCCTGGCGCTGCTCCACCTGCGCCTGCGCCAGCCGGTAGCGCGATTCCTTCGCGGTGAAATCCGAGACGGCGGCGTCGACCTCGGCGTTCGAGGCGAGCTCCTTGGCCCGGAGCGATTCCATCCGCTCCTTCTGATCCCGGGAGAGCTCGAGCTGGCTGCGCGTGTCGATCACCGAGGCCTCGGCGATCTTCAGGTTCGCCTCCGCCTCGCGCACCGCCTGCTGGTACTCGGCGTCGTCGATTCGGGCGATCAACTCCCCCTCGCGGACGCGGTCGCCGATCCGCTTGCGGATCTCGACGACCCGGCCCGATACCTTCGGCGCCACGACGTACTGGTTGTAGGGATGCACGGACCCGGTGAACTCGCGGATCTCCCGAATCGGGCCGAACCGGACGCTGTCCACCTCGACGGCGACGGCGGCCATCTGCCCCTGCCGTTTCGCGTCGCTCGAGCCCTTGACGATGAGCAGGATGACGCGCACCGCCAGCGCGGCGACGACGATTCCGATCAAGGCGATGAAGAGTCGTTTTTTCATAGGTCAAATCCCGCACGGGCAACAAGTAATCTTTTCGATTATCCGTGAAAAGTCAAAGAAAATCAAGGCGAGCCCGCGCGCGGCTTCGGATTCGATCGAATAAATGTTAAGGGGGAAACGCCCGAGAGCGGTTCCCCCTCGATATGAGGCAGCGGTCGTCGTACCGCTACCGGAGGAGAAGGATCTTCTTCGTGTCGGACCGTTTGTTCGCGGTGATCCGGTAGAAATAAACCCCCGAGCCGACCCTTCCGCCCGATTCGTTCGTTCCGTTCCAGACGACGGAGTGCGATCCCCCCGCGAGCGCGCCGTCGATAAGCGTTCGCACGAGCCTTCCTTGCGCGTCGAAAACGGCGAGCTTCGCGCGCCCGGCGTCAGGAAGAGAAAAGACGATCGTCGCCGAGGGATTGCACGGATTCGGATAGCAGGAGAGATCGAAGCCCTCGCGCGCCGGCGGACCCGGAAGCGGATCGTCGTCGGTCCCGCCGTCGCCCACGGCGGTCGTCGTCGACCAGCCCCCGAGCACGGCCATCATCCACCACGCGGCGCGCCCCTTCTGCTCGCAGCTCTCGTACGAGGTGTGCTCGGCGTCGTCCCCCGCGAGCATCGGATGCTCGACGGGCACCACACGCCCGTCGTACAGATAGGTTGCCTGCTCCCATTCGCCTGTATCCGGATTGAACCACCACGAGTCGAGATCCTCGAAGTCGTAGAGCACCTTGTTGTTCGCGACGCAGAAGCTCCGGATCTGTTCGTTTCGGAGAGACCTGTTGTGCCCGTACGAGCCGTCGTATTCGGCCGTGCCGGTGAAGTACACGAACGTGACGTTGGGAAACTCGCTCTCGAGCGTCTGCATCGCCGCGAGGTACTCCTGGACGGTGCTCTCCGACGCGGTGTTGAGCTCGGTGCACCACGAGAAGGCGGAGATATTGAGCGCAGGAGTCGCGGTGAGAATGGCCCGCGTGTTGTCGATCCCCGAGTCGCGCCAGTATTCACCCGAGTCGACGGCATCCGTATAGATGCACAGCTCACCCGGGGCGATGGGGAGCTCGTCTCCCGACTTCGGCCATATAACCGCGTAGAACGGATCGGCGGTTTCGATGAGCGTGAATCCCACCATGAGCTGTCTCCCGTGCGACAATCTCGCGTAGTGCCATTTGCATATGTTTTGGGCGTTCACGATCGCGTCCGGCGGTATCGACGCGAGATTCGTGCAATTGTGGTTGATGATGACCGGAGCGGTGAGCGACTTTGCCGCCGCAGCCCCCGCGGCGGCGATGTTCAGCAAGCCGGCGATGCAGACCCCGATGAAGATCGTTCTCATTGCCTGTCTCCTT
>JBFYZJ010000320.1:0-2585 GCA_041309565.1 Candidatus Krumholzibacteriota bacterium | reverse complement strand
GACCGTTCCGCGAGACGAGATCCCACGGGAGCGTTCCGTTTCCGCTCGATCCGTCGTGGTAAAGCGTTTCAACGAGATCCCCCGCGACCGTATAGATGCGCACGGTCGAATTGCATTTCGGGAGGTTCCTGAATTCCACCTTGATGCCGGTCGGATCGTCCTGGTTCGGCTCGAGCTGCCACGGCTCCATCGCGGCCGCCGTCGCGGGATTCGGAACCACGAACACTTCCTTCTCCTCGTACACCTCGGCCTGCTGCGCGTCGGAGAGCGGCGAAATGTACTGGAAGTTCGACGACGGGTCGCCGAAATAACCGACCTTCGTCGGAACGCCCGCCGAGAGCACGTGATCGTAGGCGGTCACGGCGTAGAAGTAGTGCATCCCGTTGTGAACGCTCGAGTCGACGAATTTGTAATATTTCAATCCGCCCTGGAAGCCGAGATCGTACCGGGCGAGCGCCTCGAGCGTGTCGCACTCGAGCTCCGCGAGCCCGGGCGGGCAGGGCACGTCATCCATCGGGAAGTTGTACACGTTCTGCCTGAAATACGCGATATACTCGTCCTTGCCCGGCAGGTTGATGAGCGGTTCGTACTCCCATCCTCCCTCCGAGAAAGGCGTCTTGAAGCCGTTGTCGGGCGATACGCCGTTCACGAGATCGCGCTCCTCGATGAGCTGCCAGAGCTCGCGGTTCGGGCCGGTGAGAACGCTCGTTCCGAGCGGCCGCTCCCACCCGTCCGCGCGCCAGATCCGGTAGCCCTCGAAGTCGTACTCGAGGGTGCTCACGTCGGGGCTCACCTCGCTGAAGTTGTCCCAGAGGAGCGTCACCTTGTGATCTCCCGGGATGAGGCGCATGACGGGGGGCGGAGGCGCCGAACCGACGAGCCAGTTCACGTTGAACTCTTTCCCGCCGACGCCCGTCTGGTAATCGGCGAACGTGGCGTCCCCCTTGGCGCAGTTGTCGTCCGACCAGAGCTCCTGCTCGAGGCGGCAGTCGGCGTTGACCCAGACGACCTCCCCTCTCGCGGCGGAGACAGGCGTGAGGTCCGCCAGGCACGAATCGGCGATGAGCCCGTTCACGGGACCCGGCACGGGCGTTTCCTTGCCGCTCACGCCGGTGAGCGGGTTGCCGTCTATATCGAACCAGTTTCCCTGATACGTGAGGGCCGCGCTCGCCGCGTTGTTCTTCATGCCTTCGAGCCCCTGGCCGCACACGAACGCGACCTGCAGCACGAGCGTCGTCTCGGGCGGAAGCTCCTTGAACGGCCCCGTCGCCATGAGCATTCGATAGTCTCTCGGCACTTCCTGGTTTCGGTCCCTCGTGGTCTTGCTGAGGAGCTCGTAGCGCTGGAAATCGTTGTCGGGGTCGCCGCCGTTCTCGTACGGCTGATCCCCGGAGAAGTTCTGATACGAGGTGATGCCCACCTTTTTCGGCGCGGCCTCGCCGAGCGGATCCGTATCGTGGCCGAGGAAGAGAATTCCGAAGTAGCCCTGGGTCTGCCCCTCGTCCCCGTCGATGTCGTAGAAGTACGCGACGCTCACGCGGATCGGCACGACCCGATCCCCCTTCTGCGCGCACACGATGTCTTCGTAGAGCCCCGTGCCGTCGTCGAGCCAGTACTGCTCGCGCGTGCGCGGGCCCGCGTCGCCGTCCGCGAAAAACCCGATGTAGAGATCCTCGATGCTCTCGACGCCCGTGTTCTTAATCTTGTACTCGGCGCCGACGAAGTTGTAGAACTTCGGTTCCTCCCACTGGTAGCTCTCCTGGCGCACCGTCAGGCGGAGCGGCGTATGCTCGGGGAAGCGCTGCACGGCGGTCGGATGATCGTCCGTGAACCAGCACGAGTACATCTGCTTGCCGATCGCGGCGTAATCCTCGTCGATCCGGCCGTCGGCGTCGTCGTCGATGCCGTTCAGCCAGTCCTCGTCGACCGTTCCGTCCTTGTCGTCGTCGGGGGGGCTCGGATAGCGCGTGCCGCCGAGCGCGCCCTCGAACGACCGGTAGATCGTCACGATGGGATCGAGCGGATCGGGCATGAATTCCTGCTCGTACGCCGCCGTCGTCACGACCGGCACGCCGCCCTTCTTCGCGCCGATCCAAAGACCGGCGATGAAGAGATATTCGACGGCGGAGTTCGCCGGCCACTGGGCCGACGGCGACTCCGACATCGCGAGCGTCCCGCCGGGATAGGATCCGAAGCATCCCCAGTTCGTGACGTTCATCTGGAGGTTGCCCACGTTGTGCACCCACGCTCCGGAAAGCGCCCAGGTCCGCTGGGGCGAATCCTTCATCTTCGCGACCCACGCCGCGTCATCGTTCCTCGCCAGCGCCGGGGCGCCGATCACGAGCATCGCGAGAAGCGCCGCCGCTCTTCCAACCCATTTCTTGCGATTCATGCGCACATCCTCCTCCATCGTCCGGAGCGCTCTAGAATTCGAATCCGAATCCGATGCGCCACGTCTTCCGCGCGTCCCAGATCGTCGGATCGTGGACCGGATTGAAATCATCGACGCCGTCTTCGTTGATATCCTGCAGATACGCGCCGCCGTACTGGCCGGTCTCGGTCAGGTAGGAGCCGCCGTCCATCCC
>JBFYZJ010000319.1:0-3066 GCA_041309565.1 Candidatus Krumholzibacteriota bacterium | reverse complement strand
CTCCCCGGCCGGGGCTTTTTCATTCGACGATCGAGAAGGTCGCCGATCGCTCGGCCGTTCCCTGCGTCCTGAGATCGGTGACCGTCACTTTCAGCCTGAAGGGCCCCTTCCAGAGCTCGTCCGTCGCGATCGAGAGCCGCTGGGGCTGGGCATTCCCGTAACCGCTCGTTTCGAACGAAGAGCTGATCGTCATCGGCACGTCCTTCAGCACCGGTCCCCATCGCCGTTTCTCGAGCGGGGATATTTCGTATTCGACCCGGTACGAAGCGATTCCCTCCTCGTCGGTGCCGAGGCCGTAGATCTCGAAGTAGAAGAGAATCGGTTCGCGAATGCGGTAGGCGCGCAGCGGATGCGGCACGACCTGCAGCCCTCCCTTGGCGAAGCGCACGTTCTCCTCGGTCTCCTCGATGGCGCTCGCGAACTGGATGTCGCTGATCGACGGCGGTGAAGTATAGGCGGGAACGTCAACCTTCGTCCGGTATGCCGTCCGGCGGTCCGAGCTCAGGCCCCGCGCCTCGATGCCGATCTCGTAGCGCCCCGGCTCGAGGGAGAGGACGATCTGGCCCGGAACGAGGACATGCGCCCTCGCCGAATCGGGGGCCGCTTGATCCGCCGCCGGCGATCCGGTCGCCGGAATCGTGACGCAATCCTCTCCCGAGGCGACCTTGGCGAGCTTCTCGTCGCGCACGAGGACCCGAAGCTCGACCTCCTCGCCGGCCGCCGCGCCCCCCGGGCCGGGGACCGGTGCCCCCGTCGGCACCTCGAAGCTCACCTCGACTCGGTCGCGCCAGTCCCCTCCCCGAAACGTCGAGACGTCGAAGTAGAGGGGAATCGGCTGCCATTCCGTGTCGCACGAGTGGAGGGCCGCGTATCGCTCCATGCAGATATGGAAGTTCTCGTCGGCGTGCCGCGCCTTGAGCCCCTCGACCTCTGCGGTCAGGTACGGATACGTCATCGCCTCCATGATGCGCACGTCCTCGTCGGCGGTGTAGTCCGGTATCGGCGGCTCGAACGGTCCCCTTTGATCCAGCGAGCGCGGCCCCGGAGGCCCCGGCGGTTTCCTGAGTCTCTGCGGCGTCGCGTAGCTGTACCGGCCCTTGAGGTTGATATCGACGAACTGCACGCTCATGTTGAGCGCGGCGTAGTACCAGGCCTCCGCGGGGAGCGTGAGCCCGTGAGTCGTCACGTCTCCCATGATCTTCACGCGGTAGCTCGGCTGCCCGAACCGGATGAAGATCTCGCCGCGTCCGTCCCAGCCGGGAGGATCCGCCATGCGGAAGAGTTCACGTGCCTTCTTGACCCGCCGCTCGTGTTCCTCGCGGGCCTCGTTCTCGTCGGTCGTCGGCGTCGGATCGACCGATATCCAGAACCGGTCGAGCCACCGCGCGCGCTCGTCGGAAGTCGGGAGCGAGAGATACTCGATCTTGCCGGCGTCCCCCAGCAGATACTGCAGGCCGCCGTACGAGGCTCGCTCGCCGGGGGCGAGCTTCGCGAGGAGCTCGTCCTCTCCCCTGAAGCCCTCGGCGCCGGCGCGGGGGGCGATCGATGCTGCGAGAAGGATCGCGATGACGACGTATCGCTTCATGACGAACCCGCCGGGCCCGACGGGCGCGGCCCGGCTATTTGAGGATCGAGAAGTCCTCGGATTTTGTCGCTGTCCGGAAGGTGCGGCGGTCGGTGACGGTCACGATGAAGCGGAACTTCCCTTCCCAGAGGTTCTCCGTGGCGACCGAGATCCGCTGGGGCTGCGCCGCGCCGTAGCCGCTCGTCTCGAACGAGGAGCTGATCGCCGACGGCACGTCTTCGAGGACGGGGCCGCGGCGTCGCTTCTCGAGCGGGATGATCCGGTACTCGACGCGGTAAAACGCGATTCCCTCGGGATCGGGATCGAGCCCGTAGATCTCGAAGTACATCCACAGCGGAAACGGCTTCCGGTACGCGTGCGCCGGGTGGGGAACGACCTGCAGGTTGCCCTTGACGAAATCCTGGTTGGACTCGGTTTCCCTGATGGCGCTCGCGAACTGGATGTCGCTCACCGACGGCGAGGCGCCGAAGGGGGCGAGCTCCACGTTCGTGCGGTACGCCGCCCGCCGGTTCGACGTCCGGTCGCGCGCCTCGATGCCGATCCGGTAGTAGCCGGGCTCGAGCGCGAGCACGATCTGGCCGGGCACGAGGGCCGGGGGGCGCGCCTGGTCGCTGACGCCGGTCATCGTCGGCTTCACCGTGTCGACGGCGGCGGCGACCTCGTTCATGTCGATGTCCCGCACGAGCACGCGGAACTCGACGTCCGCGGCCAGCGCCCCCTCGCGCTGGGTGAACTGCAGCTCGCTCGTGGGAACCTCGAAGCTGATCTCGGTGCGGAGCGTCCGCTCCCCGCCGCGGAAGGACGCGATGTCGAAGTAGAGCGGGAGGAGCTTCTGGTTCATTTCGAAGGAGTAGACCGTCGGCCGCTCGTCGAGCGCGGCGAAGAAATTGTTGATCGCCTCGAGGACCTTTTCCTGTTCGATCTGCGCGATGCGGTCCTGGAGCGTATACATGCGCGTGTCGGGGCTCGCGACGTAATCGATCTCGTCGGGATTGAAATCGACGAGATCCTTCACCTCGTCGGGGCTCATGAATTGCGTGGGGAACATCTCGGTGAGGACGCCGTACTCCATGAGCGCGCTGACGTTCTGGTTCCGCTCGAGCTCGCGCCGCGAGGAGCGTCCCGCGGGGCTGTTGTAGAAGATGTACTCCCCCTTGAGGTTGACGTTCCGGAACTGGACGAGCATGTCGAGCGACTCGTAGTACCAGATCTCCCCCGGCGCGGTTAAGCCGGAGAAGGACACGGAGCCCCACGTCTGCGTGCGGTTGCCCGGGAGGCCGTAGCGGATGAGCGTCTCGCCGCGCTTGTCCCATCCGGGCGCCTTCGACATGCCGAAGAGCTTCCGCGCGAGAGCGGCGCGCTTCTCGTGCTCGGCGCGGCGCTCGTTCTTCGCTGTCGCCGGCGTCGGATCGAGGTCGACCCAGAAGCGCTCGAACCACTCGGCGCGCTCCGCGGTCGATGGGAGCGAGAGGTACGCCCTG
>JBFYZJ010000318.1:0-9077 GCA_041309565.1 Candidatus Krumholzibacteriota bacterium | reverse complement strand
GAGGGGATCCGCGCGAAAGCGGCGGAGAGCGCGGATCTCGCGGGCATGGGGACCACGCTGACGATCGCGGCGGGCTGTTCCGGCGAATACGTCGTCGCCAACATCGGCGACAGCAGGACCTATCTGATATCGGGCTCCGGCATCGAGCAGCTGACACAGGACAACTCCTTCGTCCAGGAATACCGGGACAAATATCCCGCGGACGAGGTCGACGAGTCCGTGCTTCGGAACATGAGCAACGCGCTCACGCGCTCGCTCTCGAGCACCGACTACGAGGCGGATATCTATCCCGGCGGCAACCGGAGGTTCACCCTCGAGAAGGGGACCGTCCTTCTCCTGTGCTCCGACGGGCTCATCATCGACAAGGAGGGGGACGTGAGCGCGCAGCTGCTGCGGCTCGTGCGGGGTGCGGGATCGCCGGCGAAGGCGGCAAACGCCCTGATCGACTGGGCGTACGTGAACGGATCCACCGACAACATCTCCGTGATTCTCGCGTTCGAGGGGGAATGGCCGATGCGCAAGGGGTGGCCGCTCCTCGACGCGCTGCGAAGGCTCTCCGGGTGACGGTGCGCTACTTCGCGGCCGCTTCGAGCTCCTGAAGGAGCGGCTGGAATTCCCCCGTATCGGGAAAGTTCGATTCGGCGGTTCTTACGAGCGAGCGCCGCTCGTCGCGGCTCGTCATGCCGGCGAGCCGGTTCTTGATCTCCGCCGCGATGGCGATCAGCTGCTGTCTCGCGTGCGCGTCGCTCGAATCCGCCTCGAGGGCCCGCGTGTACATCGCCGCGGCGCCGTACCCGTCCCGCGACAGAAGAACGTTGTTCGCGTAGTAGACGTCGCCGGCGATGCCGAGAATGCCGGGAGCCTTCTCATGCAGCGCGGCGGCGAGCCGCAGCGCCCGGTCGGCGGACTCCCGGGACCTGTTTCCCGCGAAGCCCGCCCGCATCGCCTCGTCGACGGTCTTCAGCATGAGTCCCTCCGCGTGCTTATCGTCCGGGAATGTTCTGATGATCGTCGCGTAAACGGCGGCGGCGTTGTCCTCGCCGTCGCCGAGGAGGCGGCCTGCGTCGGAATATTTCTTGCCTCGTTGAAAGAGATTGTCCCGCTTCATCTCGGGGAAATACGAGACAGCGTTGTCCATGTAGCGGCGGTATCCCCGGAAGTCCCCCTTCTTGAACATCGCGTCGGCGTTCTTGATGTGCCAGTTGTATATCTTCTGCATGCCGCGCTGCGCGAGCCGGTTCCCCGGGTCGATGTCGCGGATCGTCTCGAGCTTCGCGATCGCGCCGTCGACGCTCCCCGACTTGGCCGCCGCAACGGCCTCGTCGTAGAGCTTCTTCACCCGCTCGACGGCGATCTCGTCGAGCTTCGCCGGACCGGCGGACGGTTCGGGCAGGGTGCTCGTATAGTGCCCCCCGCGTGAGATCAAGGAAACGACGTTGAAATCGCGCCGCTCGAGCCCGTGCCACAGGCTCATGATCCCGAGGTATGCCGCCCCGAGGGCGACGACGGCGAGCGCGGCCTTGATGAGGAGCTTCTTCGCGCGGCCGGAGAGCGCCGCCGGCTTCGACGCGGCATCGGTTTCCGCGGCGGGGGGCTGATCGGCGGCGGGCCGCGCCGTCTGCTCGGCGACGGCGGGCTTGCCGGCTTTCTTCGCGGCGGCAGGCGCGGCGGTCTCCTCGGCCCGCGGCGCTCCCGCGAATATCGCACCCGCCCGCTCCGGCCGGTCCTCCGGATTCTTCTCCATGCACCAGAGAATGAGCTCCTGGAGCTCCGGGCTGACCGACGCGTTGATCTCGCACGGGGGCCGGGGATCGTCCATCGCGATCTGCCGCAGGACGGAGAGCGTGTTCTCCCCTTTGAACGGAAGCTCCCCCGTCGCCATCTCGTACATGATGACGCCGAGGGAGTAGATGTCGCTCTTCGCGGTGGCGCTCTCGCCGCGGGCCTGCTCGGGGCTCATGTAGGCGGGCGTGCCGAGCACCGAGCCGTCGAGCGTGAGGTTCTGCTTCAGGTCGGTCGCCTTGGCGATGTCGAAATCCATCAGGACGGGCGTGCCGTCTTCCTTGATGATGACGTTCGGGCTCTTGATGTCCCGGTGAATGATGCCTGCGCCGTGCGCGTAATCGAGCGCGGCGGCGAGCGGCCTGACGATCTCCTCGATCTCCCGCATGGCGTACGGGCCGTGCTTCTTGATCCGGTCGTCGAGCGTTTCGCCGCGGAGGAACTCCATCACGATGTAATGGCTGTTCTGCTCCACGCCGACGTCGAACACGGGGATGATGTTGGGATGTTTGAGGCGCGCCGCACTCCGGGCCCCGTTGACGAATCGCTTCACGAACTCCTCGTCGTGGGTGAACTCCTGATGGAGCACCTTGACGGCAACGTCGTTGTGGAGGAGCTTATGGCGCCCGCGGTAAACGACGGCGACGCCGCCCCGGCCGACCTCCTCGATGACCTCGTATTTGTCGAGCTGGATCATTTTCATCCCTTCCGGCGCCGCCGCCGGCGCGCGCGAGGTTCCCTCGGGGCGCGATCTTACTACGCAGTTTGCCGCCGCACAAGGGTATCTTGACCGCTCTGCGGAATTGCACTACAATGGACCGACATCGCTGAAGGGAATCTGTTATCAATGAAATGCACGAACTGCAATTTCCGCAACACTCCCCGGGCCCGCTACTGCGTCCAGTGCGGGACGGAGCTCACCCCGACGGGGCCCTCTCCCGAGACTGTCCGGTCGTCCTTTCGGGAGATCGAGCGGGGCACCACGCTCTTCGGGCGCTATGAGGTTATCGAGGAGATCGGCTCGGGGGGGATGGGCAGCGTCTACCGCGTCGTCGACCAGCAGATCAACGAGGTCGTGGCGCTGAAAATCATCAGGCCCGACATCGCGATGGACAGCGAGGTCATCGAGCGGTTCACCCAGGAGCTCAAGACCGCGCGGAAGATCGCCCACCGGAACGTCTGCAGGATGTTCGACATCGGCGAGGACGACGGCACCCACTACATCACGATGGAGTACGTCACGGGGGAGGATCTGCGGAGCCTCGTCAAGCGGATCGGCCAGATGACCGTCTCAAAGACGATCGACATCGCGAAGCAAATCTGCGCGGGGCTTTCCGAGGCGCACGCCGTGGGCGTGATCCATCGCGATCTGAAGCCCCAGAACATCATGATCGACCGCAACGGCAACGTCAAGATCATGGACTTCGGCATCGCCCGGTTCGTCAGGACGAAGGGCATCACGACGACCGGGACGATCATCGGCACGCCGGAGTACATGTCGCCGGAGCAGGCCGAGGGAAAGGGCGTGGATCAGCGGTCGGACATTTATTCGCTGGGGGTCGTGCTCTTCGAGGCCGCCACCGGGGCGGTGCCCTTCGATGGAGAAACGCCCCTCAGCGTCGCGATGAAGCACAAGCTGGAATCGGCGCCCGATCCGCGGCAGTTCAACGCTCAGATACCGGCCGACCTCGGCGGCTTGATTCTGAAGTGTCTCGAGAAAGAGAAGGAGGATCGGTATCAGACGGTCGCGGAGATCATCGCGGATCTCGACGCGATCGAGACGGAGACCGCGAGCCGGCAGAAGACTGGAAAGGCCGGCACCGAGAAGCGGCGGAGCACCACGCGCAGGATCGCGCGGAAGAAATCCGGCCTCGAAAAGGCTCTGATCCCCGGCGCCGTCCTTCTGCTCGTTGCCGCTCTGGCGTTCGGCGGGTGGAAGATCTGGTTGCAGGGTAAGCCGCCGGAGGAGGAACAGACTCCCGTCGTGACCCTGGAGGAGACGCCGGCGACCGAACGGGAGGCTCCGGCGGGCGCGGAGACGCCGAAGGCCGAAGCCGAGACGCAAACCGGAGGGATCGCCCCGGCGGAGCAAGAAGCTCCCGTTGCCGCTTCGCCCGAAGACGAGGAGAGCAGGCGAAGGGAGCGCGAGGAGGGCATCGCCGCCGGCCTCGCGGCCGCCCAACGGGCGTTCGACCGGGGAAGCTACCAGGAATGCCTGAATCAGGCGCAGGCCGTCTTGAAGATCGATCCGCAGAATTCGCAGGCCCGCAACTACGCGGTGCTCGCCGGGGAGAAGCTGGCCGAGGCGGAAGTCTCCTCTCTCGTCGACCAGTATGCGCAGTCGCTCAACACGAACGGCCTGATGCAATTCTATCGGATGCGCTGCACGCCGAAGCTCTTCGCGGAGATCGGCAAGGAGACGGAGCTGTTCGTCAGTCTGTACGAGAATTTCAAATGCACGGTCTCGGACAAGAGCGTGCGGGTGACGGCGCGGGATCGGGCGGAGGCGACGTTCTCCCAGCGGCTCCTCGGGACGAGGAAGGGGACGGGGAGCGAGCAGGAGCTGTCGCGGGGGACGGTGCTGTGGAATCTCGAAAAGCAGGAGCGCAGCTGGAAGATATCGAAAATAGAGTTCAAGCAATGAGGAAGAAAGCATAAACGGTCCTGACGCGGGAGATCGATATGAAGACACGTCTCTGGATAGCGTGCTTGCTTTGTTGTGCGGTTCTGTGCCTGGGCGCCGTTTCGGCCACGGCGCAGGGGGAACCCGAAAAGATCACGGTCACGGTCATCGATGCGACTATCCATGCGGGGCCGAGCCTCGAAACGCAAATCATCGAAAGGCCGACGGTAGGCAGCGTCTTCGAAATCGTCAAGAAGACGGGGGATTGGTACGAGGTCAAGCTCCCCTCGCGCCTCGGCATGACCATGACGGGCTTCATTCACGTGAAGTTCCTCGGGCAGGCCGCGGGAGGGGCGAAAGAGGAGGCGTCGCCGGCGGCCGCGGGAGCGGCGCAGGCCGCCGGGGAGAAGCGGTTCAACGTCAGCCTCGGATTTCTCTATCAGGCCCAGAAGGGGTATGATTACGCATTCAGCATGCCCGTGTTCAGCACGACTTTCGCGTTATACGACGCTGTGGACGGCCATGGCGCGTTCGGCTTTCAGGCAGGCGGCGCTTACTTGATCACGAACAGCATCCAGCTCGATCTCGGCTTCAGCTATTCGTCGGCTTCCCCGGAAGGCGTGTATGGCGTGGATTTCCCCGTCACCGAATTCACTAACGAGCACGGCGAAGCTACCGTCGATCACAAGTTCAGCGAGATGATCGTCAGCTTCGGCCTGAATTATCACTTCCTGCACGAAGGTCAGGCGCGTCCCTATATCGGGGCCGGCGGGAGCTATATCAGCAGCACAATGGAGTTCATCAAAGACTTCATGTTCGATTACACGACCGAGATCGTGCTCTCCGATCCCGTCCTCGCCGAGGAAACCGTCAGCACGATCGGATTCTACTTCAAAGGCGGACTGGACTACCTCGTCTCGGAGTCGATCGCGGTATTCGGCGAGGCTCGATACGCGCTCGCCGGGGAAGAGAAAGTGCCCCAGCCCTTCCTGAGCGAGATTGAGGACTACGAGGACGAAGTCGTCGAGGTCGACCTCGGCGGGTTCTCGGCGGCGTTCGGAGTCAAGTTCCGCTTCTGATCGGAGTGATTCGCCATGCCCGGAAAACCGGCTGCGCGCGTGGGAGACATGACGGCGCACGGCGGGTCGATCGTCGGCCCCGGCGCTCCGACCGTCATGATCGGCGGCAAGCCCGCCGCGGTCGTGGGGGATATGCACGTCTGCCCTATGGTGACCCCGGCGGTACCTCCGGTCCCGCACGTCGGCGGGCCGGTGCTTCCGCCGGGTGTCCCGACGGTGCTGATCATGAAGAAGCCCGCCGTCTGCGTGGGGGACCAGGCTGTCTGCACCGGACCTCCCGATATCATTCTTCCCCCCGGCTGCCCGACCGTATTGATCGGGAGCGGTGGGGGGGGCGGCGGCGCGGGGAGCCCGGGGAGCGGGAGCGGTGGCGCCAAGGCGAAAGCCGCCGAGGCGAAGGTCGAGGAAGGCCACTACCTCGACGTCAAGTTCACCGATAAAGCAGGCAAGCCGATCACGGGCGTGGGCTACACCGTCAAGGGGCCGTCGGGTGCGGCGGCGGAGGGTGTCGTTACGGGGCAGGTCAAGAAGTCGGGTGTCGAGCAGGGGAGCTACGAGATCGCCATCCGCGCGATAACGAAAGCGGAATGGTCGACGGAAAAGGCGATGGTCGGCGACAAGGTGAATTTGGTCGCCGAGACGGCGGGCATTCCGGCGGGGGAGAAGGCCGAGCTGGAGATCTTCGTCAAGGATCTCAACGCCGCCGATCGTCTCCTCGAGAAGATCGAGTCGCAGGTCAAGAGCGACAAGATCGAGGGAGAATGGGAGCTCGCCGTCGACGGCCCGTTCCTCGCGGATCAGGACGGGAAGCGCGAGAAGGGCGCGTACGTCTCGCCGAAGTTCTACTTCGTCGTCAAGGCAGGGGGCCTGAGCGCGCGCTCCAAGATCCTGAGCATCAAGGATTACTTCGAGATGGAGTTGATCGGCGACGACGGGAAGCCCGTCGGCGGAGCGAAGTATCGCGCCATCCTTCCGGATGGAACCATCAAAGAGGGAACGCTCGATTCCAACGGGTACGCGAAGCTGGAAAAGGTGCCGCCCGGCAGGGTCGAGGTGACCTTCACGGTCGAGTAGCGTTTGCCTGGAGCGATCACAAAGCTGAAATATGGCCCCTCCCGTAACCCATACCAAGAACTCCTTCTCCCTCCACCGGAAAACGGTCAATTTCATCGAGCTCGGCAAGGGGCTCTTCAACAAGGAAAGCCCGATCGTCATGCCGGGGAAGCTGGGGACCGACGACGGGCCCAAGGACGAGCTGTCCGACATGACCGCCCTCTCCGCGCACGCAGGCATCAACGCGTTGGCGGCCGTCTACAAGCAATTCGAATTCGATTCGAGAAAGCAGATGATCGTCGCGGGGCATGCCGCCGGGGAAAGCGGCGACGTCAAGAAGCACTTCGACCTCGCCGCGCTGCGGGCGCGGAACGTCTACCTGCTCCTGACGGGCCAGAAGGAGCAATGGGCCTCCAATTCCTATTCCGGCCAGAAGGTGGAGGACGTAAAGAGGATTCTCCTTTACTTCTCCTTGAGGCGGATCGGGTGGGGCTGCAAGGACAAAGGGGGCATCGACGCGAACTGGACCGACGACACGACTAAGGCGACCGAAAAATTCATCGCCGGCTACAACAAGGACCCGAAGCACACGGTGAAGCTGGCCGCGGGACTGGCCGCCACCGCCGCTAAAGACAAGAAATGGTCCCCCGATCTCTGGAAAGCGGCGTTCACGCTCTATCAGGAGGATATCTGCACGGCGCTGAAGATCGCGCCCCCCGATCCCGCGAAGCTCCCGCTCCGGACGCTCCGATTCGCCCAGCGCGGCAGGGAGTGGGTCGCGTGCGGAGAATCGTTCCCGCTCGCGGTCGAAGGGAGCGGCTATCAGAAGGACAAGTACCGGCGCGTGGACATCATGTTCTGGAATCCCAAGGAAGTGCCGGGTGTGCGGAAGGGATCGCGCCCGTTCGTCTGTCCCGCCGCCGGCGCGGCCGTCCACAAATCCGCCGTGTGCCCGATCTGGTACAAGAAGCACATCAAGGCCGTCTACCTCGATCCCGAGAAGGAGCTCAAAGCGATCGCGTATCATCTGACGTTCACCTACTACGACAAGATCGCCGGGAAGATCGACAAGGTGCCGGGCGGGCTCACGATCGAGGCCTATCACTACGTCGGCGTCGGCGCGGCCAAAACACTGACGCCGATCGACGCGATGCTCGATCACAGCGACGGCGTATACACGATCAAGGTCGAGGACGACTCGACGCGCAAGAACATCTTCTTCCAGTTCAACACGCAGGACCCCGCGAAGCCCACCACGCTCATGTGGGTGTTCCGGAAGGACCAGAACGCCGAGCCGGTCATCGTCGAGAAGCAAACGGGGCCGGTGAAGTCGATGGGGACCGCGGAGCGGTTCAAGTACTACGATCTCCCGAAGCTCTGGTCGTCGGAGAACTACTGGACGCGCTATAAATCCGGCAAGGACTACAAGGCCGGCCGGTTCGAGCCGGTCCTGAAAAACGACAAGAAGCTGAAGCCCTACGGCGGAAAGACGACGTCCGCGACCGATCCGCTCTTCTTCTCGCTGAACGATATCGTCCTGATCAAGGCCGACGGCTCCCAGATCGTCAAAGACAAGGACGCAGCGGGCACCGACAAGCCGCTCTCCGCCGACTCGCGCGTCACGCTCCTCTACCTCGACAAGGACGCCAAGTTCAAGGTCAAGATCTACGCGCCGCGCGCGGAAGCGCCGTACTTCACCAAGCAGGATTTCAACGAGAACCTGATTTACAACCATCATCCCTCGACCCGCGCCGTCGTTTTCTGCGGCGATTTCTACCACGTCTACGACAAGCGGACGGAAAAGACCGCCGCGTTCGATTTCGCCAAGAAACACGTGCTCGGGGCGCGCGCCGCGCTGATCGACGACGCGGATATCAGCGCCAAGGAGTCGTTCATCCTCACCACGGACACCAATCGCACGAACGCCTATTCGGGGGCCGGCTGCGGCAACTACGATTTGCACTTCATCTATCGCTGCGGGCTGTCGCAGGGGAAGAACGTGAGCGCGCTCATCCTCTACTGGTCGGGGAGCTTCGAGAAGGACGCCGCGAACGGCGGGACCGACGCCGACGCGCAGCTGTTCCTCGAAAAGGGTCTCCTGAACGCGATGAACCGGAACAACGCCAAGGACTACACGCTCGCGAAGCACACCGGCACGCGCGACATGCTCATCAAGCTGTTCATCCTCTACGAGGGGAAGCACAAGGACCGCGGGGGCAAGCCGAAGTGCGTCGTGAAGGTCCGCGACAACAACGGGGGAAGCTCCATCGGAGCCTCCGCCGCGACCTATCGCAAGGGCGCGGCCGAGGTCGAGCTGAAGCACTATCAAGCGGGGCTCGCCGATCCGCCCGATCCGCTGAACAACGCGGCCGACTACGACGGATCGAAAACCAAGCGGCTCGTGGGGGCCCACGAGTCGGGGCATGCCTCCGGTTGGGACGACGAGTATCTCGAAGCTCCCCGACCAGTAGAGGATGAGCGCGCTCACGTTCTTCCCCTGCGACAGCCCGCAGCGATAGATGAAGTGCAAATCGTAGTTG
>JBFYZJ010000317.1:0-2633 GCA_041309565.1 Candidatus Krumholzibacteriota bacterium | reverse complement strand
GGCGACGTTCGTCGCCGCGTGCGCGCCGGGCCCCCAGTTCTCCTGAAAGAATCCTCCCATGAACGCCTGCCGGAGCGCGAGGTACAGGATCGAGACGGCTGCGAAGGCGGCGAGAGCGGCTCTGCCGGGCCGGCCGGTCAGGACGCGCCGTCCCCCCGTCGCGACGAGGAGCGCCACGAGCAGCACCCCGGCGATCGCCTCCTCCTTCGAGGCGAGGGCGAGGATGTAGAGCATGGCGGCAAAGGCGATCCGGAGCGGGGACGGCCCCGCCCGGGAGACGAGAACGTCGAGGGACGCCAACAGGAAGAACGTTGAAAGCAAAGTGGTTCTCGCGCTTATCCACATGACGGCCGCCGCGTGGACGCTCGTGACGGCGAACAGCACGGCCGCGGCGGCGGCGATGGATTCGCTGCGGGTCAGCTTCGAGATCAGCCGGAACACGAGTATGGCGCACAGCGCGTGGAGGACGATGTTGAAGCCGTAATGGAGGGGAGTATTGCCCGGCGAAGCCTTTTCCATGAGATAGAAGGAGATATTCACGAGCGGCCTGAAGAAATCGACGACCCGGAACGAGAGAAGATTGCCCGGGTTCATGTCGTACCGGGCCGCTTTGAGCCAGGAGAAGTCGTCGTTGAAGAGCCCGTTGTCGAGAACGCCCCGGTAGGCCGCGAGGCACAACAGGCACAGAAGGATATAGATCGTACGCCGGGGCATGGAGCCGGCCGCAATCGCCCGTTCCGGCATGGAGGCACCTCCTCGGACCCCCACCACTCTAAAGGCTCATTTTTCGGTTCAACAAGCATTATTTATCGTTGTGATATTTCCGGCGGCCCGGTATCATACGCCCATGCTGCTCTAAACGGGCAACCCAGCATTTTTTCCGGGAAATTGGAGGTACATCGTGAGCGGGCTTTTCGGAGTTGTTTCAACCAATGATTGCTCCGATGTTCTGTTCTACGGGACCGATTACCATTCGCATCTCGGCACGCAGTTCGGCGGCGTCGCGGTGCTGGGGGACGAGTTCGCGCGGCAGATCCATCACATCGGGCAGAGCCAGTTCAAATCGAAATTCTACGAGGACCGCACCAAACTGCGCGGGACGAAGGGTATCGGCGTCATCAGCGCGCTCGACGAGCAGCCGATCTATCTCAAGTCGAGCTTCGGCCCCTTCTGCATCGCGACGGACGGTTACATCGACAACGCGCGCGAGCTCGTCGACGACATGCTCTCGCGGGGCATGTCGTTCAGCGAGGTCGGCGGCAACCGGTTCATCAACCTCACGGAGCTCGCGGCGAAGATCATCACGCGGGGCGACGATATCGTCGACGGCATCGATCGCTTGTTCGAGTCGATCGACGGCTCGTGCTCGCTCCTCCTGCTGCACGGGGACGGCATCTACGCGGCGCGCGACCGGATGGGATATTCGTCGCTGGCCGTCGCGCGGCGCGGCGGCGAATGGGCCGTCGCCTCCGAGACGAGCGCGTTCGCGAACCTCGGATTCACCATCGAGAAATACCTCGAGCCGGGGGAGATCGTGCTCATCGACGAGCGCGGCATCCATCAACGGCGTTCCGGGGGAGCCTCGAACAACATATGCGCGTTCCTCTGGATCTACACCGGTTTCCCGACCTCGAGCTTCGAGGGGATCAACGTCGAGGCGGTCCGCGAGCGCTGCGGGCAGTACCTCGCGCGCCGCGACCGGGACATCGAAGTGGACGTCGTCGCGGGCATTCCCGATTCGGGGATCGGCCACGCGATCGGCTACGCGATGGAGTCGAAGAAGCCGTTCCGGCGGCCCCTCGTGAAATACACGCCCGGCTACGGGCGCAGCTATACGCCCCCCTCGCAGGATACGCGCGATCTCGTCGCGAGGATGAAGCTCATTCCGAACGCCGACGTCATCGCCGGGAACCGGATCGTGATCTGCGAGGATTCGATCGTCCGCGGCACGCAGCTCAAGAACTACACGGTGAAGAAGCTCTGGGAGGCCGGCGCCCGCGAGGTGCACGCGCGCCCCGCCTGCCCGCCGCTCATGTTCCCGTGCCGGTTCAACCTCTCGACCCGGAACACGGACGAGCTCGCCGCGCGCCGCGCCATCAGGGCGATCGAGGGGCGCGACGTCGACGACGTATCGGCGTATATCGATGTGCGAACGGAGAAGTACCGGGCGATGGTCGACTGGATCGCCCGCGATCTCGAGGTGACGACGCTCAGGTACCAGACGCTCGAGGACATGATCGCTGCGATCGGGCTCGCGAAGGAGCGGCTCTGCCTCTACTGCTGGACGGGCGAGTATCCGGCTCCCTGGACGAGAGAGCGGGATGCCGCAGCGCCGCGGCGGGCCGAGGGAGAGCGGGAACCGGTCGGAGCAGAAAGGTAGCGGTATGGCGGTACGGGACATTCTCTATCTCGGCAATCCGAAGCTGTACGAGGAGTCGAGCAAGGTCGAGCGCGAAGAGCTCGAGGGTCTCAAGGGCGTGTTCGAGGATCTCGCGGACACGCTCGAGGAGTTCCGCGACGAGTACGGCTGGGGGCGCGCGATCGCCGCGCCGCAGATCGGCGTCATGAAGCGCGTCGTTTTCATGGACGTCAACGAGCCGGTCGTTCTCATCAATCCGGTGATCAAGCTGCGG